>NZ_JBEYFS010000037.1:0-64014 GCF_040634475.1 Streptomyces sp. NPDC007095 | reverse complement strand
ACCCACCCACAGACAAACGAATCGGGCGGAGGGGGTATTGCGGGGCGAAGCCCCCGCCTCAGGGGCGCGGCGAACTGCGCGACCCGCGCCCACCGCCCCGCGGGCGACAACCGCACCTGGGTGCGTTCAGGTCCGGAGCAGTCGTACGCGGCCCCCTACCTCCACCCACCCACCCGGCTGCGGCGCGGTGAGGATCTGGGAGCCGGCGCCCTGGACGATGTTCAGGGCCCGGCCCAGCCGGTCGGTGAGCAGCAGCGCCGCCGCCCCCGTCGCCTCGTCCTCCACGATCCCGTCGTCCCGCCCGGGAAAGCCTCGGGCCCGCACGCGCCCGGCCAGCTCGTCCTCCCAGGCCCAGGCGTACACCCACTCCCCCGGCTCCGGCACGGCCAGCGCGTCGACCTCATCGGCGGTCCCGTACTGCCGCAACGTACGCCCCGGCGCCCACTCCGCCCGCGCCTCGATCCAGCTGAACTCCCCGTCCAGCCGCACCCCCACGACCCCGGCGGGCGTGACCAGTTCGGGGATGTCGAGCAGCCATCCCACCCCGACACAGGGATGCCCGGCGAACGGCAGCCGCAGGGTCGGTGTGTAGATGTCGACGATCCCGCGCTCGGGGTCGTCGACGAACACGGTCTCGCTGAACCCGAGCTTCGCGGCGAACGCCTGCCGCTCCTCCGGATCCGGCATCACCGAACCCTCGCGCACCACACCGAGCTCGTTGCCGTGTTCACCACCGGGCCCGCAGAAGACGCGCAGTACGTCGAAATCAGTCACCGTTCCTATGTTAATCGGCCGGTGTCGGCCCATCACACATCCCGAACAGGGCGAGTTGCCGGTCTGGAACGCTGGGCCCCGAACGGTGGTGGCGCCGTGGGGCGGGTGCTTTCCGGGCGGGCGCGTTCGCGTCTGACGCACCATGAGTGTGGTGCTGTGCATCGTCCTGGCCGGAGCTGTCGGCTCCGTACGGCCCAGACCCGATTCGGGCGTTCAACGCCCGCCTGCCCAGCTGATACTGGTCCTCGATGTGCGAGTGATCGCCCCTGCCCCACCGCGACGACGACTGCGCGGTCAGTGCCTTCTTGCGCTCCGCCCGACGGGCGGAGACGGCGGGCGCGCTCCCGATACGCACACGGACCGCAAGGTCCGCACCGGCCGGCGCCCCCAGATGCTCCCCCGCTGCCCGCAGCACCGCCGCATCCGCGGGCGGCACGCGTAGCCGCGTCCGGATCCGACACCCGGAAGGCGGGGCAACCACGAACAGGGCGGCCGGCGCGCGGAAGGGACGCAGCTCACGCGCCCTCCCGCACCCGCTCCCCCGTGCCACCCGTGGTGCCCGACGTGACGGAGGAACCCGCCCGAGCCACTGCTGTCCGAATCTCCACCTCTGCCTGACGGTTGGGTTCCCTCGTTCGCCCGGCCGCCGGTTCACGGGGTCCAGCCCGGTGTCGGCCGCGTCGCAGCTCAGACCGCAGCTCCGCCCCCCAGACCCCCGCGTTGGCCAGGGTGACCACGCCATCGCCAGAGGCGACCACATCACCCCCGACAGGGCGTTTGACCAACACTTGACCATTCCATGGCGTTTACTTTTGGCCACCGTGATCAGGCCGTGCCCGTGCGTCAGCCATGAGAGCTGAATCACCGTAGGGGTGGGTAGTAGTGAGGTAAGCCTCAGGTAAGTTAGGCCAGCCTCACCATGCCAGCGGGGATCTTCCGCCTGGTCTGTCCGTCGTTGTCTTGGAGCCTGAATGCGAGCCGTCCGACTCTCAGTTGTCACCGCCGCCGCGACCGCGGCCGCTCTGGCCGCCGTCACGGGCTGCACCGAGAAGAGCGACGCCGGGTCCGGCGACGCGATTCAGGTGACCGCCGCCGACTCCAAGTGCGAGACCTCCTCGAAGTCCGTCCCGGCCGGCCAGGTCACCCTGAACATCGAGAACAAGGGCTCGAAGGCCACCGAGGTCGAGATCCTCTTCCCGGACGACCGGATCGTCTCCGAGAAGGAGAACATCGGCCCGGGCACCAAGTACACGCTGACCGCCGAGGTCAAGGCCGGTTCGTACGAGATAGCCTGCCGCCCCGGCATGAAGGGCCTCGGCGTCCGCCAGAAGCTCACCGTGACCGGTGGCACGGTCGCCGAGCGCGACCCGCGTCTCGACAAGGCCGTGGCCGCCTACCGCGAGTACGCGCAGGAACAGGCCGACGCGACGATCCCGAAGGTGGAGACGTTCGCCGACGCCATCAAGGCCGGCGACATCGAGGCCGCCAAGCAGGCCTACGCCCCCTCCCGCTTCGGCTGGGAGAGCACCGAGCCGATCGCCGAGTCCTTCGGGGACATCGACCCCAAGACCGACACCCGCGTCAACGACCTGGAGAAGGGCCAGAAGTGGACCGGCTGGCACGCTCTGGAGAAGGCCCTCTGGCAGGACAAGAAGATCGGTGCCGAGCAGAAGACCCTCGCCGATGAGCTGGTCACCGACCTGAAGGACTGGCAGAAGCGGGTCGGCGAGGCCGAGATCACCCCGACCTCCATGGCCAACGGCGCCAAGGAACTCCTCGACGAGGTCGCCACCGGCAAGGTCACCGGCGAGGAGGACCGTTACTCGCACACCGACCTCAGCGACTTCAAGGGCAACGTCGAGGGCGCACAGAAGTCGTACGAGCTGCTCAAGCCGGTCGCGCAGCAGAACGACAGGGCGCTGACCACCGAGCTCGACAAGCAGTTCACGGCGCTGAACACGCTGCTGGACAAGTACCGCACGAACGATCCGCAGGAGAAGACGCAGAACGGCTTCGTGTCGTACGACAAGGTCACCAAGGAGCAGCGCAAGGAGCTCTCGGACGCGGTCAACGCGCTCGCCGAGCCCCTGTCCAAGCTCGCCGCGGCTGTTGTGAAGTAGGCGGAGCGCATCATGACGACAGACACCACGGACACCACGGAAGCCACCGACGGGCCCACGCCCTCCCGGCGTTCACTGATCGGCTGGGGCGGTGCCGGGCTCGCGCTCGGGGCCGCCGCGGCCGGCGGCGCGGTGGCGATGACCCGTACCGGCAACGACGTGGAGCCGGCGGGTGCCGAGACCGGCGCCGCCGTCGCCTTCCACGGCGCGCACCAGGCGGGCATCGCGACACCGGTGCAGGACCGGCTGCACTTCGCCTCGTTCGACGTGAAGACGGACGACCGCGCCGAGTTCGTCCAGATGCTGAAGGACTGGACGGCCGCCGCGCGCCGGATGACCGAGGGGCACGCGGTCGGCGAGGGCGCGTACGGCGGACTGGCCGAGGCCCCGCCGGACGACACCGGCGAGGCCCTGGGCCTCAAGCCGTCCCGGCTGACGCTGACCATCGGCTTCGGGCCCTCGCTGTTCGAGAAGTTCGGGCTGACGGGGCAGCGGCCGGAGGCCCTCGTCGACCTGCCGGCGTTCCCCGGTGACAACCTGGAGAAGTCGCGCAGCGACGGCGACCTGTGCGTCCAGGCCTGTGCGGACGACCCGCAGGTCGCGGTGCACGCGATCCGCAACCTGGCCCGGATCGGCTTCGGCAAGGTCGCCGTCCGCTGGTCGCAGCTCGGCTTCGGCAAGACCTCCTCGACGACCCCCGACGCCCAGACCCCCCGCAACCTCATGGGGTTCAAGGACGGCACCCGCAACATCGCGGGCACCGAGCCGGACCGGCTGAAGAAGTTCGTGTGGGTGGGCGAGGGCGAGGGTCCGGCCTGGATGACCGGCGGCTCGTACCTCGTGGCGCGCCGTATCCGGATGAACATCGAGACCTGGGACCGGACCTCGCTGCAGGAGCAGGAGGACGTCTTCGGCCGGGACAAGGGCGAGGGTGCGCCGGTCGGCAAGGCCAAGGAGCGCGACGAGCCGTTCCTGAAGGCGATGAAGCCCGACGCGCACGTCCGGCTCGCGCATCCCGACTCCAACGACGGGATCACCCTGCTGCGCCGCGGCTACTCCTTCACGGACGGCACGGACGGCCTCGGCCGGCTGGAGGCGGGACTGTTCTTCCTCGCCTACCAGCGTGACGTGCGCAAGGGGTTCATCCCGGTGCAGCGCAGCCTCGCGCGCTCCGACGCGCTCAACGAGTACATCCAGCACGTGAGTTCGGCGGTCTTCGCCGTCCCGCCCGGCGTCCGCGACAAGGACGACTGGTGGGGGCGCGCGCTGTTCTCCAAGGAGGCATAGCCCGTGTTCGGCAACTATCTGATCGGTCTGCGCGAGGGGCTGGAAGCCAGTCTCGTCGTCTGCATCCTCATCGCCTACCTGGTGAAGACCGACCGCAAGGACGCCCTGAAGCCCATCTGGATGGGCATCGGCGTCGCGATCGCGCTCGCCCTCGGCTTCGGCTGCGCGCTCGAGTTCGGCTCCCAGGAGCTGACGTTCGAAGCGCAGGAGGCGCTCGGCGGTTCGCTGTCGATCGTCGCGGTCGGCCTGGTGACGTGGATGGTCTTCTGGATGCGGCGCACCGCCCGGCATCTGAAGTCCGAACTGCACGGCAGGCTGGACGCGGCACTGGCGATGGGCACGGGCGCGCTGGTCGCGACCGCGTTCCTGGCCGTCGGCCGGGAGGGCCTGGAGACGGCGCTGTTCGTGTGGGCGTCGGTGCACGCGGCGAGCGACGGCACCCCGCGCCCGCTGATCGGTGTCGCCCTAGGCCTGGCCACCGCGGTCCTCCTCGGCTGGCTCTTCTACCGGGGCGCCCTGAAGATCAACCTCGCGAAGTTCTTCACCTGGACCGGCGGCATGCTGGTCGTGGTCGCGGCGGGTGTGCTCGCGTACGGCGTCCACGACCTGCAGGAGGCCGACTGGATCCCGGGGCTGCGGAATCTCGCCTTCGACATCAGCAGCACTATCCCGCCGGACAGCTGGTACGGCACGCTTCTCAAGGGCGTGTTGAACTTCCAGCCCGACCCGACGGTCCTTCAGGTCACGGTGTGGGCGCTGTACCTGGTCCCGACACTCGCGATCTTCCTCGCCCCGGTAGGGTTCGCCTCCGGGAAGGGGAAGGTGAAGGCACCTGATGAGCAGGGATCGCGCGGGTCGCAGCCCACGAAGGCTTCGTAGTCTCAACCGGTTCGCCCTGGCAACAGGGGCGGTGACCGTTCTGTCCTTGACGGCGAGCGGCTGCGTGGTGGTGCACGGGGAGCGGGAGGTCGTACCGACGGCGACCCGGACCGAGGCCGCCCGTGCGCTCAAGGACTTCACCGCCGCCTACAACAAGGCGGACAAGGCGAACGACAGCTCCCTGGACACGGACCACGTCACCGGCGCCCTCGGCGCCATCGACGGCGCGAAGCTGACGGCCGGGCAGAAGAACAATCCGGGCGGCAACCCGGCCTATTCGCCGCTGTCGCTGACCGACGCGAAGTTCTCGATACCGGCGAAGGCGGGCTGGCCGCGCTGGTTCGTGGCCGACGCCGCGGCCAACAAGGGCGTGGCGGGCTACCGTTGGCTGCTCGTCTTCACCCGGGGCAGCGCCGACGACGTGTGGCAGGCCTCGTATCTGACCGTCCTCGCCGCCACCGACGTACCGAAGTTCCAGCAGGACAAGGACGGTTGGGCGCAGCCCGTCACCGGGGACGACACGGCTCTCGCCGTCGAACCGGAGAAGCTGAGCCAGTCGTACACCACATATCTGAAGAGCGGCGGCGACACCTTCGCACCGGGCCTCCACACCTCGCAGTGGCGGACCCAGCGTGCCAAGAACGCCACCAAGCCCGGTCTCGCCCGGCAGTACATCGACGAGCCGCTGACCTCCGGCGACTACGCCCCGGTGGGGCTGCGCACCACGGACGGCGGCGCGCTGGTCTTCTTCACCACCCGCCGCTACGAGAAGCAGACCGCCGCGCAGGGCACCGAGATCCCGGCCCTCAGCGCGGACGTCAAGGCCCTGACCACCGGTGACATCAAGCAGTCCCTCACCCTGGAGTTCGTCTCCAACCAGGCGGTCCTGGACCCCGGGAAGAGCGCGCAGAAACAACAGGTGGCGGTGCTGGGGCGGATCGAGGGGCTGACGGGGGCGAAGGGCGGGTAACCGGCCCGGCCCCGGCGGCTCCTGTCGGCTAGTTGCGGTGGGGCCAGGCTGCCAGCTGGTCGTCCGACTCGTTCTCGCCCGCGTAACGGGCGCAGGCGTCCGTCAGTGCCTCAAGCAGGCTCAGGGGGTCGGGGAGTGGGTGTTCCGGGCCTCGTACCCAGTCGACCGTCAGGCCGCCGGGGAGCTGGGCCGGCGGCACGAGGACGTACGAGCCGCGGCAGTGCCAGCGCAGACCGGGGTGCTCGTCCGTCGTCTCGGGGTGCGAGTCCAGCTCGCACGGCCACCACTCGTCCTCGTCCTCGGGTGTACCGCGGGTGAGGGTGAAGAAGAACATGCGGCCGTCGCCGCTCTGCGCGACGGGCCCCACCTCCACACCGGCGGCGAGCAGCCGCTCCAGCGCCTCGCGGCCCGCGTCGACGGGCACGTCGAGGACGTCGTGCACCATGCCGGTCGCGGTAATGAAGTTGGCCTGCGGCTGGTGGCGGACCCATCGCTCGATCTGGGCACGGTCGGTCGTGGACTGGGTCTGCCAGGCGAAGGAGACGGGATGGCGCGCGGGGGTGGGACAGCCGACGCGGTCACAGGAACACCGGTAGCCGGAGGGATACGCGGCCTGCGCGAGCGGCAGCCCCGCGGCGGCAGCGGCGATCAGCAGGGCCTCGCGCCCGCCGTCGGCAGCGATCTCCGTCGCACCCTTCGGACGGCGACCACGCAGCCACTGGGAGATCCTGCCCTGCGCGCCGGAGCGGCGGCCGAACTCTGCGCTCATCAATCCCCTCGCCAAGCAGTTGTGCCGACAGCGGTCGTGTCGCGGCTTCCACGTCCAGCACGTTCACGTCGATTACGTCGATGGATCGTGCTGACAAACGCCTTCAACTACCTCTATGGTCCCACCCTCCTGCGCCCCGGATGGACAGAGCCCCCCATCCGGGGCGCTTTGGCATGATTCATCCCCGTGGAACGAGGCCGTACAGCGCGTAGTCGACGAGGGTGTCCGTATACGCGTACGAGATGGGGCCGGTGTGCTGGAGCCAGCGCTGCGCGAGCGGGGAGACGAAGAGTTCCAGGGCGATGCGGGGGTCGATGTCGGGCCGCAGGTCGCCCTTGTCCTGGGCGGACCGCAGCCGCTTCACGTAGAGCTGGAGCTGGGGTTCGAGGAGCCCCGCCACGAACTCGGCGCCGAGCGGTTCGTTGACGAGGCCTTCGGCGGCCAGGGCGCGGGCGGGGATCTCGAACCTGGGGTCCAGCAGTTCGTCGACGGTGGCGCGCAGGACCTGCTTGAGGTCGGCCGCCAGGTCGCCGGTGTCGGGGATGTCGTACGACTCCTGGCCCGCCTCGCGGGCGGTCCGCTCGCCGAGGTCCATGAAGGCGTCCAGGAGCACCGCGGCCTTCGACGACCACCACCGGTAGATCGTCTGCTTGCCGACGCCAGCGCGGGCGGCGATGCCCTCGATCGTGGTCTTGGGGTAGCCGACCTCGCCGACGAGGGCGAGGGCGGCGTCGAAGATCGCACGCCGGGACTTCTCGCTGCGGCGGGTGGAGTCGGGGGCGGGTCTGGCGAGGGCGGGTTCGCCGGGGGTGGGGTCGGCGGAGGGGCGGGGCGTGTGGGCCATGGGGCGAATTTAACAGGTGGACAAGACGGGGCGTCTCGTGACCGGCTGCGGGCCGGTGGGGGCTGGTCGCGCGGTTCCCCGCGCCCCTTGAGAGCGCCGGCGCGCATCTTTCAGCCCGTCCGGCGTTCGAGGACGAGGCCGTTCACGCCGATCGGGGGGTCCGGGGGCGTAGCCCCAGGGACGGGACGGGTAGGGACGGCGGGGCGAGAACCGTCGTGGCCCTGCGAAGTCCACCCGTTCGCCAGCGGGCCGACGGGCCCCGCGGACCGCACCATGGGCATCACCTGCCCCTGCGGTACGTGAGGAGCCCTCCTTGCAGCCTCCCCGCCGCGCCACACCCCGGCGCTATCTGATGTGCCCACCCGCACACTTCGACGTCACCTACGCCATCAACCCGTGGATGAACCCCGCCAAGCCGGTCGACGTGCCGCTCGCCGTCGCCCAGTGGGAGGACCTGCGCGGCCGTTACCGCGCGCTCGGCCACACGGTCGAGGAACTCACCCCTCGCCCCGGCCTGCCGGACATGGTCTACGCCGCGAACGGGGCGACGGTCGTCGACGGCCGGGTGCTTGGCGCCCGGTTCGCGCACCGGGAGCGCGAACCGGAGGCGGCTGCCCACCTGGAGTGGTTCCGCGCGCACGGCTTCCCGCACGTCCACGAGCCGGTCCACGTCAACGAGGGCGAGGGCGACTTCGCGGTCACCGCCTCCTACGTGCTCGCCGGCCGCGGCTTTCGCGCGAGCCCTCTCTCGCACGGCGAAGCCCAGGAGTTCTTCGCGCGACCGGTGATCGGGCTCGACCTGGTCGACCCCCGCTACTACCACCTCGACACCGCCCTCGCCGTCCTCGACGACACGACGGACGAAATCATGTACTACCCGCCCGCCTTCTCCCCCGGCAGCCGGGAGGTGCTGCGGCGGCTGTTCCCCGACGCGCTGATCGCCGGTGCCGAGGATGCAGCCGCGTTGGGCCTCAACGCGGTCTCGGACGGCCTGCATGTGCTGCTGCCGCAGGCCGCGACGGGGCTCCTCGGTCCGCTGCGCGAGCGTGGCTTCGAGCCCGTCGGCATCGATCTGAGCGAACTCCTCAAGGGCGGCGGCAGCGTGAAGTGCTGCACACAGGAGCTGCGGTGCTGAGGAGCGGAGGAGCTGAGGAGCGGAGGAGCTGAGGAGCTGAGGAGCGGAGGAGCTGAGGAGCGGAGGAGCTGAGGTGCTGAGTCCCGGCTGCTAGTCCTCCGTGGGCGGCGGTGGCCAGGCGTCGCCCCAGTCCGCGTCACGGGCCGCCCGGTACAGCGGCCCGTGACGCTTGGTCACCGTCTCGCGGTGCAGGGCCTCGTCGGGTCCGCACAGGTCCAGGAGTACCTGGCCCTTGCGGATCTGCGGCTTGCGTACGACGCGGGAGGGGGCCGGGGCCGACGGGAGACGGGTGGCCGCGACATAGCTGAACTTCTCGTCCTCGTAGGGCAGGGAGCCGCCCTTGACCTGACGGTGCAGGGAGGAGCGCGCGACCCGGGCGGAGAAGTGACACCAGTCCTCGCCGGGGACGATCGGGCAGGCCACGCTGTGCGGGCAGGGGGCCGCGACGTGGAACCCGGCGGCGATCAGTCGCTCCCGCGCCTCGATGACGCGCGCGTAGCCGTCGGGCGTACCGGGCTCGATGATCACGACGGCCTGGGCGGCGGTCGCGGCGGCGGTCACGACGGAGGCGCGGTCGGCGTCGGTGAGTTCGCCGAGGACGTAGGAGACGGTGACGAGATCAGTGCTCTCGATGGTGAGCGCCGATCCGATACGAGAGCGGTGCCATTCGGCGGACTTCAGCTCCGGGTTCGCCGCGGCGATCTCGCGGCCCAGTGCGAGGGCGGGCTCGGCCCAGTCGAGCACGGTCACGGGGCGGGCGCCCGCCCAGGTCGCGTTCACCGCCCAGGTCGCGGCGCCCGTGCCGCCGCCGACGTCCACGTGGCTCGCCGGCGTCCACTGCGGGACCGTGTCCGCGAACGCCTCCAGCGCCGATCGCACCGCCTCGAATGTCGCCGGCATGCGGTAGGCGGCGTACGCGACCACGTCCGAGCGGTCGCGGAGGACCGGGGTGTGGGTGGGGGTCGTTCCCCGGTAGTTCGCGATCAGCCGGTCGACCGCCTGTGTGGCCGCCTTCGGCGGGAGGCCGTCGAGGAGTCCGGCGAGGGCGGTACGCAGTGTCTCGGCGGGGTGTACGGGGACGTTCACCCGCCGATTCTACGGTCGCCGCAACAGCTCCCTCGCCCCCTCCGCCCCTACCCGTCCCATCCCAGGGGGCTCCGCCCCCAGACCCCCGCATCGGCCTGAACGGCCTCGTCCTCAAACGCCGGACGGGCTGAAGGACGCGGGCCGGGGGGTACGGCCTGCGACGCAGCCCTCGAACGCCGGACGACCCGAGGTCTTCAGGGGCGCGGGGAACCGCGCGCCCAGCCCCCACCGGCCTGCGGACGAAGCGCACGGGACGGGCGGGGATCCGGAACCCAGCCCCGGCCCAGGGGCGCGGGGAACCGCGCGCCCAGCCCCCACCGGGCCGCAGTCCAACGGCTACCGACCAGCCACGACGCACCCGCAGTGAACAGAACCCCGGCTCACGCTCCCCGTACCGCCCGCGCCAGCCGCGTCGCCGCCTCCGCCCGGGGCGCGCTGTCCGGTGGGCGGCGGCGGGGATGCACCGTGTTCGCGAGGAGCACCAGGAACGTGTCCGTCGCGGGGTCCAGCACAAGGGACGTACCGGTGAAACCGGTGTGCCCCGCGGCGCCCCGCCCGGCGAGCGCACCCATGAACCAGGGCTGGTCGACGGCGAAGCCGAGGCCCGGCGGGGTGAGCATCAGCTCGACGAAGTCGGGGCCGAGGATGCGGGCGGGGCCGTAGGAGCCGCCCGCGAGAAGGGTCCGGCAGAAGACGGCGAGGTCGTGGGCCGTGGAGAAGAGGCCCGCGTGCCCGGCCACCCCACCGAGCGCCCACGCGTTCTCGTCGTGCACGACCCCCCGCAGCATCCCCCGGTCCGCCTTGGCCCACGGCCGCCGCTGGTCCTCGGTCGCCGCCGCCCCCGCGCACGGCCCGAAGGACGTGGCGGTCATCCCCAGCGGCCGGGTGATCCCGTCGCGGACGAGGACGTCGAGCGTACGGCCGGTGATCCGTTCCAGGACGTGTTGGAGGAGCAGCAGGTTCAGGTCGGAGTACGCGTACTCGCCCGGCTGGGACGAGGGGGCCTCGGCCCGCAGCAGGGCCAGACGCGCCGCGTCGTCCGGGCAGTCGTACAGCGGGAGTTCGGGGCGCAGCCCGGAGGTGTGCATGAGCAGCTGTCGTACGGTGATGTCGTGGGCCGAGGCCGCCCGGAAGTCCGGCAGATACGCCCCCACCCGCGCGTCGATCCCCAGCGTGCCCCGCTCCAGCTGCTGCACCGCGGCGACCGCCGTGAACAGCTTGGTGAGGGAGGCCAGGTCGAAGGGGGTGTGGACGGTCATCGGCCGCCGATCCCCGGGCGGCAGTTCGACCCCGGTGTCGGTCTTCTCGTCGTACGAGGAGTAGCGCACAGCCCAGCCCGCCGCCTCCTCGACGGCGATGACCGGGCCGCGGCCTGCGACCAGCACGACGCCCGCCGCCCAGGGGCGCGGCCCACGGGTGAGGGTGCGGACGTCCCGTACGAGGTGGCGCAGTTCCGTCGGGTCGAGTCCGGCCCGTTCCGGGGTGTCCGCGCGCAGTCTCGGTGCGCTCAGCTGCCCGCCGCCTTTCCGTCCACAGTGTGTCCCGTCTGCCAGGGACGGCACAGTCCCACGAAGAAGGCGATGGCCACCAGGACCGCCGCCAGTTGGACGACGGCCATCGGGACCGCGGTGTGCTCCCCGGCGATGCCGACGAGCGGGGAGGCGATCGCGCCGATGAGGAAGGAGGAGGTGCCGAGCAGCGCGGACGCGGAGCCGGCCGCGTGCCGTACCCGCATCAGGGCCAGCGCCTGGGTGTTGGGCATGGCGAGGCCCATGGCGGACATGAGGACGAAGAGGGCCGCGGCCACCGGGACGAGGCCCGCCTTGCCGAAGACGCCCGTGGAGAGCAGCAGCAGCGCCGTCGCGGCGAGGGTGATGAGGCCGAGGCCGACGGCGAGAACCTTGTCGAGGCTGACCCGGCCGACGAGGATCTTGCCGTTGATCTGGCCGACGATCACCAGGCCGACGGAGTTGATCCCGAAGAGCAGGCTGAAGGTCTGCGGGGACGCGCCGTAGATCTCCTGGATCACGAAAGGAGAGGCACTTATGTACGCGAACAGTGCCGCGAAGGCGAAGCCGCCCGCCAGGGTGTAGCCGGTGAAGACGCGGTCGGCGAGCAGTCCGCGCATGGCGCGCAGCGCCTCACCGACGCCGCCGCCGTGACGCTGTGCGGGCTGGAGGGTCTCGGGGAGCCTCCTCCAGACGAGCGCGGTGAGTGCGATGCCGACCGCCGTGAGGAGGACGAACACGCCCCGCCAGTCGGTGGCGCGCAGGATCTGGCCGCCGATGAGGGGCGCGACGACGGGGGCGACACCGGAGATCAGCATGAGGGTGGAGAAGAAGCGGGCCATCGCCATGCCGTCGTACAGGTCGCGTACGACGGCTCGCGCGATCACGATGCCGGCCGCGCCCGCGAGGCCCTGGGCGAGGCGGAAGGCGACGAGGAGTTCGACGTTCGGGGCGAGGGCGCACAAGGCGGTGGCGAGGACGTAGACGACGAGGCCGACGAGGAGCGGGCGTCTGCGGCCCCACTTGTCGCTCATCGGTCCGACGACGAGCTGGCCGAGCGCCATCCCCGCGAGGCAGGCGGTCAGCGTGAGCTGGACGGTGGCGGCGGGTGCGTGCAGGGAGCGGGTGACCTCCGGCAGCGCCGGGAGGTACATGTCCATCGACAGCGGGGGCGTGGCGGTGAGTCCGCCGAGGATCAGGGTGACGAGAAGGCCGGTGCGGCGGAGGGCACCGGGGTCCGGCGCTTCGAGCGCCGCCGGTGCGTCGGGTGTCGCCGGTGCGTCGGGTGTCGCCGGTGCGTCGGCCACCGCCGTGTTCGGTATGTGCCCCTCCGGGGCCTGTGGGCCCTTCGGGTCCCGTCTGGTGTGCCCGCGCTCGGGCATGAGCCCCTCCCTCTTCGAGTAATCCGCCACCTATGCTCTCAGTTCGAACGGAGTGTTCGGGGTCACAGAACGTCAAGTGGCTGAGCGAGTGGCAGAGCGAAGGGCCGGGAATGACGGGCACGGGCGAGCGGGTGCGGTGGGGGATTCTGGCGACCGGCGGGATCGCGGCGGCCTTCACGGCGGATCTGGTGGACATGCCGGACGCCGAGGTCGTGGCCGTGGCGTCGCGGACGGACGCCTCGGCGAAGGCGTTCGCCGAGCGGTTCGGGATTCCCAGGGCGTACGGGGACTGGGCCTCGCTCGCGGCGGACGAGGACGTCGACGTCGTGTACGTCGCCACTCCGCACTCGGCGCACCGGGCCGCCGCCGGGATGTGCCTGGAGGCGGGGCGCCATGTGCTGTGCGAGAAGGCGTTCACGCTGAACGGGCGCGAGGCGGAGGAACTGGTCGCGCTCGCCAAGGAGCACGACCGCTTCCTGATGGAGGCCATGTGGATGTACTGCAATCCGCTGGTCCGGCGGCTCAAGGGCCTCGTCGACGACGGTGTGATCGGTGAAGTCCGCACTATTCAGGCCGACTTCGGGATAAATGGCCCGTTCCCGCCCTCACACCGGCTGCGGGACCCCGCGCAGGGCGGTGGCGCGCTGCTCGATCTCGGCGTCTATCCGGTGTCGTTCGCACAGTTGTTGCTCGGGGAGCCCTCGGGCATCACCGCGAGAGCGGTGCTCTCCGACGAGGGCGTCGATCTCCAGACCGGAGCACTGCTCACCTGGGAGAGCGGCGCTCTCGCTTCGGTGCACTGCTCCGTCAACGGTGGCACCCCCGTCTCGGCCTCCGTCACCGGCTCCCAGGGCCGCATCGACATCCCGGGCGGCTTCTTCTTCCCGGACCGGCTCGTGCTGCACCGCGACGGCCGCGACCCCGAGGAGTTCACGGCCGACCCGGCGCACGGCCCGCGCACCAGCCTCAAGCACGAGGCAGCCGAGGTGATGCGCGCCCTGCGGGCCGACGAGAAGGAGTCCCGGCTCGTCCCCCTCGACGGCAGCCTCGCCGTGATGCGGACGCTCGACACGATCCGCGCCCAGATCGGCGTCCGCTACCCCGGAGAGACCGACTAGGACGGTCTGACCAGGACGGTCCGACCAGGACGCCGACACCGCACGGCCGCCCCTCCTGATTACGCTGCGGGCCCATGAATGCCCTCAACGACTCGAACGCCCTGCCCGCCTCGCAGGCGAAGATCGCGGTGGTGACCGGCGCGGGCTCCGGCATCGGCCGCGCGGTGGCCGTCGAACTGCTGCGCACCGGCTGGTCGGTGGCGCTCGCCGGACGCAAGCCGGAGACGCTGGAGGAGACGGCGGCCCTCGCCCTGGAGGCGCCCTCCCTCGTCGTACGCACCGACGTCTCGCGTCCCGACGACGTGGCGGCCCTGTTCGACGCGACGCGCGAGCGCTTCGGACGGCTGGACCTGCTCTTCAACAACGCGGGAACGTTCGGGCCCGGCGGCGTCCCGGTCGAGGAACTGCCCTACGAGGCATGGCTGCACGTCGTGAACACGAACCTCAACGGCGCTTTCCTGTGCGCGCAGGCCGCGTACCGGCAGATGAAGGAGCAGGACCCGCAGGGCGGCCGGATCATCAACAATGGCTCGATCTCGGCGCACACGCCCCGCCCGCTGTCGGTGGCGTACACGGCGACCAAGCACGCGCTGACGGGGCTGACCAAGTCGCTGTCCCTGGACGGGCGTCCGTACCGGATCGCCTGCGGTCAGATCGACATCGGCAACGCGGCGAGCGACATGACCGCGCGCATGCAGACCGGAGTGCTGCAGGCGAACGGGGAAACCGTGGCCGAGCCGGTGATGGACGTGGCGGACGTGGCGCGCACGGTGCGGCACATGGCGGAGCTGCCGTTGGAGGCGAATGTGCAGTTCGCGACGGTACTGGCCACCGCGATGCCGTATGTCGGGCGCGGCTGACGGGCTGCGGACGGCTCGTCAACGGCTCAACCTACACAAACGGAAGCTGAATCTCCGTACCGTTCGGGCCGGTGGCGGGCTTATGCTCGTGACTTCTCCACCAGAGCTTCACACTTGGAGTGGAGGACTTCGGTACGACCACGGTCCACACCGAGGGGGGTGGTGGCAGCCGTTCCGCGGCCCGGGTGGGGGCGGACCTCGCGCGGGACCGCGAGGTGAGCTCCGGGCCTCGGAACGGCTGCCCCAACAACGACCGGCCGCCAAGGGCCGCCACGGTCAGCCCTGCTGCCGACCCCGCCGGCCCCGCTGGTTCTGACCGTCCTGAGGTTCTTCCAGGGCCTCGTCCCCCGCCGCACTCCGCCGCCTGCGCCACGCGTACGCCCCACCCGCGAGCAGCGCGACCGCTCCCCCGGCCCCGCCGACCAGCCCCCACGACGACGAGCCGTCGCCCGCGACCGTCGCGGACGCTCCTGCCGCCGCCTTCGCCGCCTTCCGGGTGGGGGTCGCGGAGGCGCCGCCCTCGCTGAGCGGATCGACGAGGGCGCCCACGGACTGGGCCTTCGCGCCCTCCTTGAACCCCCAGTCGAGCAGCGCGGCCGTCTCCTCGTAGACGCCGCTGCCGCCGCTCTTGGGGTGCATCACGGTGACGAGGAGGGTCCGCCCGCCGCGGGTCGCGGCGCCGGTGAAGGTGTTGCCGGCGTTGCTGGTGTAGCCGTTCTTCACGCCGATGAGTCCGTCGTACGTCGGCACACCCCACGCACCCGTCAGCAGGCGGTCGGTGTTCTGGATCTGGAAGGTCTTCTTGCCGCCCGCCGGGAAGTTCGCGGTCTTCGTGTGGCAGTAGGCGCGGAAGTCGGCGTCGGCGAGGCCGTGGCGGGCGAAGAGCGTCAGGTCGTACGCGGACGACACCTGCCCCTTGTGGTCGAAGCCGTCGGGGCTGACCACGTGGGTGTCCAGGGCCTGCAGGTCCTGGGCCTTGGCCTGCATCTGGGAGACCGTCCTGGCGAGGCCGCCGTTCATGTGGCTGAGGACGTGCACCGCGTCGTTGCCGGAGCGCAGGAAGACGCCGAGCCACAACTGCTCGACGGTGTAGGTTATGCCGGGCTTGACGCCGACCATGCTGGAGCCCGAGGGGATGTCGGCGAGGTCGGCGTCGGTCACCCTGTGGCGCTCGGTCCGCTCGAAGTTCTTCAGCACGGTGTCCGCGAAGAGCATCTTCAGCGTGGAGGCGGGCGCCAGGTGCGTGTGCGCGTGGTACGAGGCGAGCACCTCGCCGCTCTCGTGGTCGGCGACGAGCCAGGAGCGGGCGGTGAGCCGCTTGGGCAGCCCCGAGGCGCCGCGCACCTGGACGCCGGCGCGGGCGAGCCGCTCACCGCCGATCACGGGCGTGGCGGCCGACGCCGGGGAGGCCGCGGCCAGCGGGACGGCCGCGACGAGGCCGAGGGCGGCACGGCGGGACAGCTGAGCGGCACGCGGGGGGACGGGAGAAGAATCGCGCATCCCGGGACCGTACAAAAGAAGTTCGCGGGTCCGTACGCCGGGGTCTCGAAGTCGCCACGCGACGGGGCCTCAAAGAAAGGTCACAGCGCGCCCAAAGGCAGGACAAAGGAACACTCCCGCCCGTAAGCCCGGCCGACTCATGCCCTCACCACCCCACCCAACAGGGGTTTCCTGGCAATAGCCCCTCCGGACCTTAGGAATCAGCTGTCTTACGGAATATTGATTCCGGACCCTACTTTCTCAGCTCTCACACATCTCTTACTCAGCCCCGCTCAAAGGTTTCTCCATAGCTTGTGGCCGCGCCCACAGCGGGCGCCAAGAACCTTTGGGGAACGGGATGTTTGGCATCTATCTCAAGCGTGAGCTGAGCCGGCGCAAGAAGGCGGCCCTGGTGATCGCCATGGGTCTGGCGCTCGGAATCGCGCTGGTCATCACCGTCAACTCGGTGTCGGCCGGCATGCAGCAGGCGCAGGACAAGGTCCTGAAGTCGCTGTACGGGCTCGGCACCGACATGACGGTGACGAAGGCCCAGGCGGCGCCTTCGAGCAACTCGTCCGGCAGACCGAAGTTCGACTTCAACGCCAAGTCGGACAGCTCCACCAAGCAGAGCTCGGACCGCGTGATGACGCAGGGCGGGCAGTCCCTGGCCTACTCCCTCGTCACCAAGGTCGCAGCACAGAAGGGCGTGGCGAGCGCCGTGGGCGCGCTGACCCTGAACGTCACCAAGGTCGACGGCTCCTTCACCCAGGGCACCGCGAAGTCCTCCACGTCCTCCGGGTCGGGCAGCTCCTCCCAGCAGGGCGGCCCCGGCGGCGGCCAGGGCGGCGGCAGCACGGGAGCGCCCCAGGTGCAGGGCGGCGGCGCCTCCTTCGACGTGAACTCGTACTCCGTCGCGGGCGTCGACGTCACCGACCAGGACCTCGGCCCGCTCGCCACCTCGAAGATCACCTCGGGCAAGACCTTCATGGCGGCGCAGACCGACGCGAAGGTCGCGGTGGTCAGCAAGTCGTACGCCAAGGAGAACAAGTACACCGTCGGCAAGACCTTCAAGATCTCCGGCACCAAGTACACGATCATCGGGATCGCGACGCCGGACAGCAGTGAGTCGACGACCGACGTCTACCTGCCGCTGAAGCAGGCCCAGACGCTGGGCGACGCGAAGAACAAGGTCACCACGATCTACGTCAAGGCGACCGACTCCAAGCAGATCACCACGGTCAAGGCGACCATCCAGAAGAACATCTCGGGTACGACGGTCACGACCTCCGCCGACCTCGCCTCCACCGTCTCCGGCTCCCTGTCGACCGCCTCGAACCTGGCGACCAGCGTCGGCAAGTGGCTGTCCGTCGCGGTGCTCGTGGCCGCGTTCCTGGTGGCTGCGCTGCTGACCTCCTCCGCCGTGTCCCGCCGGGTGCGTGAGTTCGGCACCCTCAAGGCGCTCGGCTGGCCCTCCCACAAGGTCACCCGGCAGGTCGTCGGCGAGTCCATCGTGAACGGTCTGATCGGCGGCGCGCTCGGCATCGCCATCGGCCTCGGCGCGGCGTACGCGGTGACGGCGATCAGCCCGAAGCTGACTGCGGAGCTCGGCAACACCGGTGGCGGTGGCGGCATGGGCGGCGGCCCCGGCGGTGGCGGTCCCGGCCGGCAGGCGGTCAAGAACACCATGGAGATCGCGCTCTCCGCGCCGGTCTCGGTGACCACCATCGCGCTCGCCGCGGGCCTGGCCATCGCGGGCGGTCTGATCGCCGGTGCGATGGGCGGCTGGCGCGCCTCGCGAATGCGTCCGGCGGACGCGCTGCGCAGCGTCTCCTAGTCCCTTCGGGCGATCCGTTCGCGCCCTACCGCTTCCTCTCTCCTCTCTCTCCTCTCTCCTCTCTCCTCTCCCACTTCAACGCCTGCTTCATCTTCGGAGAACCTCATGTACAAGCTCACCGGCGTCACCAAGCGCTACACGCGGGGCAAGGACACGGTGGAGGCGCTGCGTGGCATCGACCTCACCATCGAGGACGGCGACCAGCTCGTCATCCAGGGCCCCACGGGCGGCGGCAAGTCCACCCTGCTCCAGATGATCGGCGGTCTGGACCGTCCCTCCGCCGGCAGCGTCGAGCTGGACGGCGTGGACCTCGCCTCCATCAGCGAGGCCAAGCTGACCCGGCTGCGTGCCGAGAAGATCGGCATCATCTTCCAGTCGTTCAACCTCATCCCGACGCTGACCGCGCAGGAGAACGTCGAGACCGCGCTCGTACCGCTCGGGGTGAAGCCCGCGGAGCGGCGCGAGCGGGCCGCCGAGGCGCTGCGTTCGGTCGGTCTCGGCGAGCGGCTGACGCATGCGCCGTCCGAGCTGTCGGGCGGTCAGCAGCAGCGTGTCGCCATCGCCCGCGCGCTGGTCAAGAAGCCGAAGGTCCTCCTCGCGGACGAGCCGACCGGCAACCTCGACGAGGGCACCCGCGACGACATCATGGGGCTGCTGGAAGGGCTGTGGCACGAGTACGGGCTGACCTTCATCATGGTCACCCACGACTCGTCGATCGCCCGCCGGGCGCCGCGCCTCGCGACCATCAAGGCCGGGCAGATCACACTGACCGAGCAGGGAGGCCGGCGCCCCCTGTCCCAGCAGCAGTACGTCCAGCAGTAGGCGCGGCCCGGGGCCGCTCACCGTCCCAGCACGCGGTCGGCCTCGGCCAGCTGCGCGGCGGTGAGCGGCCCTCGCGCGATCGCTCCGGCGTTCTCCTCGGCCTGGGCGACCGAGCGGAAGCCGGGGATCGGGACGGTGCGCGGGCTGCGCGCCCACAGCCAGGCGAGGGCGCCCTGCGCGAGGGTACGGCCGCCGCTGGTGAGGATGTCCCTGAGGGCGTCGACCCGGGCGAGCCAGTCCGGGTCGGCGCCGCTGTCGCGCCGGAAGCCGGGCAGCCAGGCGGGCGGCGCGCTGCGGATGTCCCCGGCCTCCAGTGCCCGCCCGGCGCTCTGCCCGCCGGTGAGCAGCCCCATGGCGAGCGGGCTGCGGTTGATGCTCGCGAGGTTCGACTCCTCGCAGAGCGCGAGGAGTTCCGGCGCGTCCTGAAGGACGTTGAGACGGTGCTGTACGGCCGCGCAGTGCGGGCCCCGCGCGAACACGGCGGCTCGCGCCGGGTCGTCGGTGCTCCAGGCGTACGAGCGGATCAGCCCCTCCCGCACCAATTCCTCACAGGCGTCGCGAAGTTGGGCGGCCCGCTCCGGGTCGGCGTCGGAGAGGTGCAGCTGGTAGAGGTCGACGTGGTCGGTGTCGAGGCGCCGCAGTGAGGCGGTCAGGGCACGGCGGACGTACGCGGGGGAGTCGTCGGAGCCGGTGCACAGGCGGCGCTCCTCGTCGATGACGTTGCCCCACTTGGTGGCGACGACCACGTCCGCGCGCCGCTTGCCCAGCGCCCGCGCGAGGACGCGTTCGCTGTGCCCCGTCCCGTACGCGTCCGCCGTGTCGAAGAACGTCACGCCGAGGTCGAGGGCCCGCCGGACGGCCCGTACGGACTCCTCGTCGTCGACCTTTCCCCAGCCGAGCGGCTGCCCGTCGGGACTCGACCACTCGCCCCCAATGGCCCAACAGCCGAAGCCGAGGGCGCTCACCTCGATACCGGTCCGTCCCAGCGTCCTGTTCCCGATGCTCTCCATGCCTGCGGACGCTAGGAGTTGGAGCGCACGCGAAGGCAAGACCCCCGGACGTTTCCGGCTACGCCTGGCCGGTCTCGAAGCGGGTGATCCTGCCGCCGTCGTCGACGGTGAAGCTCCACCTCGTCTTCATCTCGCCCCAAGTGTCGTTGTTGTAGCGGGCGATGAGGGAACGGCCGCCGTTCGACTCGTTGTCGACCTCCATGTGGCCGCGGGAGGAGAAGATCTCCCGATCGGTCCAGTCGGCGAGGTCGCGGTCGGCACCGTCGTCGGACATGGTCGCGTCGGGTGCGAGGACGGCCCGGAAGGCGTCACGGTCATGGGCGTTCACAGCGGTGACGAAGGCCCGGACGGCCGGGTCGCTGAGTTTCGCTACCTGAATCGTCATGGGAGTCACCCTCACACCGGTCCCCGGTGCCCGCCACCCGAACGGCACCCCGAACACGTCGGTCACGCGTCATCGGTGCGACGGTGGAGACACGGGAGGGACCGTTGACCGTTGCCGCCGTCCGTCTGCTCTGGGAGCCACCGTGACCTGTTACGACCGAAGCGATCTGGGACTGCTGTTGCTCCGTCTGGGCACGGGCGGAGTGCTGGCCGCGCACGGGGCGCAAAAGCTGTTCGGCTGGTTCGGCGGGGGCGGCCTCGAAGGGACCGGGACCGCCATGGAGGCCATGGGCTACACGCCCGGCAAGGCGAGCGCGACGGCGGCGGGGCTGGCCGAAGCCGGCGGGGGCACCCTGCTGGCGCTGGGCCTCGCGACCCCCGCGGCGGGTGCGGCGGCGGCCGGGGCGATGGCGGGCGCGGCCGCGGTGCATCTGCCCAACGGGTTCTTCGCGATGAACGGCGGTTACGAGTACGCGGCGTCGCTGGCCCTGACGGCGGCGGGCCTCGCGGTGGCCGGCCCCGGCCGCCTCTCGCTGGACCACGCGCTCGGCCACACCGTGAACCGCGGCTGGATGGTCCCCGTCGCGCTCGGCGTGACGGCGGCGGCCACGCTGGCCGTGGTGGGCGCCCGGAACAAGAGGGTGCGCGAGGCGGCCGAGGGCAAGCAGGAGGCCCTGTTCGAAGAGTAGGCGCCGGAGCGGGGGTACGCGTGGGCCGGGACCCGCGGCCGGTGCGGGAAGCTTGCCCCATGGCTGATGACGACGTCTGGGAATCCATCGACCGCCTGCGCTCCTGGCTGGACGCCCACCGCACGCACGGCGGCCAGGAGGGCCTGCTGCTGCGCATCCTGAAACTGTCGGAGGAGGTCGGCGAGGTCGCCGAGGCGGTGATCGGCGCGACCGGCCAGAACCCGCGCAAGGGTGCCAGCCACACCTGTTATCTCTAGTAATTCCTGAAGTTCAGTTACCTAAGCGACGTTTGCGCGTTCTCTACGTGACAGACAACTATCTTGGGGGACTTCAGTGACGTTACCCGGACTCGGTTCCGAGCCCCGTGCCTACCGTGCCGAGAAGGCCATCAGGCCCTCCGACGGGGAAACGACGTGGATCGTCGTCAGCAAGGACTATGAGGTCCACCCCGAGGCGACCTCCTACCTGACCGCGCTGGCCTCCCAGGAGGACGCTTCCGTCAACACCCTGCGCAGCTACGCGGGCCGGGTGGCCCTGTACTTGTCCTACTGCGCGGAGTTCGGCATCTGCTGGTCGGCACCCACCATCGGGCAGCTTGCCCAGTTCTTGCGCTGGCTGGTTGACGTTCCGCTGCCTGCCAAGAGTCACAGGACGCTCGCCGGGACTCGGCACCGCAGCAAGAAGACCGCCAACGCGATCATGACCACCTCGTGCCAGTTCCTCAGGCACTGCTCCCTGCACGGATGGGTTGCTGCGGACCTGATCGCCCTGCTGACGGAGCCAAGGCTTCTCCACCACATGCCGGCCGGCTACAACACAGGTGAGGACGACCAGTACCGCACCGTCCACGCGCGGAAGCTGAAGTTCAAAGTCGCGGTCTCCGGCTACGAGTACCTGACCGATGAGCAGGTCCTGCTCATCATCGACCTCACGCGCCACGCTCGCGACCGTTTCCTCGTATCACTCCTGGCAGAGACAGGTGCGCGCATCGGAGAAGCCCTGGGCCTGCGACGAGAGGACATGCACCTGCTGTCGAATTCGGCGGTGCTCGGATGTCCAACCGTCGGCCCTCACATCCATGTACGCCGTCGCCAGAACTCCAACGGTGCCCTGGCCAAGTCCCGGCAGCCCCGATCGATCCCCGTCAGTGACGATCTGGCCGGTCTCTACGCCGACTACCAGTGGGAACGGGAAGCCGTGCCTGAGGCCGCGTCCTGCGACATGACGTTCGTCAACCTGTTCCGTGCTCCGTTGGGCTCTCCGATGAAGTACCAGGCCACGTACGACCTGTTCACGCGGCTCGCCAAGCAGGCGGGCTTCACCACCCGGCCCCACATGTTCCGGCACTCGGCCGCGACCCGGTGGATTCGTCAGGGCAAGCAGCGTCATGTGGTGCAGAACCTCCTCGGCCATGTCAGCGAGCAGTCGATGGAGATCTACCTGCACGTCAGCGACCAGGAGAAACGTGACGCGGTGACGGCGGTCTCAGAGATGCGAAGGGCGGCACGGCGGTGACCGGCAAGGCCGGCCTCGCGAGGGGCACGGGCGTCGGGACTCTGCCCATCGATGATCACCTTCTCCGATCCTGGACGGTGTGGCTTCAGGACGCCGTCGACATGAACTGGAGGCCCGGGGAGTGGCATCTTCACCATCTGCTGTTCGTCGGAGACCCGGAGAACCAGCTCACCGGTACGCGACGGTGCCGTCATCCTCTCTGCGACTCCCCGACCGAGAGCCCGACGTACTGCGGAAGCTGCAGCATCGATCGGCGCAAGTCCAAACTGACGGCAACGGAGTTCGATCAGGCCTTCGTCCCGCAGCGCAACCGACGGTTCCACGCGACTCCTGTGCGCTGCTGTGTCCCCTCTTGCGGACGCGACGGGATCAAGGGGCGGCTCTGCCACAGCCACTATTCGATCTGGCGCGACCATGTGCGCAGGTCGTACGGTCACAACGCCCGGATCGGCAGTTACGCAGCTGAGCGCGAGGCCTGGGCGAACGCCCAGGAGCCGTTTCCCGGGCTGCCGCTCTGCGCGGTTCGCGGGTGCCGAAGCGAGGAAAGCATTCCAACGCACCTCTGCCACCAGCACCGCAGCCTATGGGCGGCGTACGCCCGCGAAAGCGGCCGGGACAGCAACAAGGACCTGGCTGAGTGGACCGAGGCACGGGTGCCGTTCCTCCTCCAGAACGAGTTCAGCCTCGTTCCCCTTGAGGAAACGACGCGCCTTGAGCTGCTGTACGCCTTCCAGAAGCGGGATACGCGCGGTCAGATCCTCCGCCCGACTCTGATCAGGAAGATCGTCAAGCTGTTCGCCGGTATTCCCTCCGTGGCCCTTGCGGTGGGCGCCACACCTGGGCCCGCCGACACCACGTGCACCGCCACCCAGTCCCTGATCAAGGAGGTCAAGCGGGACATCGCCAGGGGACTCGACATGTTCCGCGGTGTCGACGAGACCACCAAACCGGTGTGGGACCTGCGCGCACTCGACACCCCTCTTCCTGCACGTACACGGACTGGGTTCCGTATGCGCGAAGGCGAGATCGACTTCACACCCATCCTCCAGCCGTGGCTTCGGGAAGTAGCCATGCACTGGGCTCGTACAACACTCCCGGGTTCATCGGCACTGCGTGACCGGCTCCTGGCCTGCACGATCGCCTCGCAAGCCCTCGCCATCCGGGATGTCGGCGCCGACCCGGCCGCACTGGGCTTCGCAGACATGACGGCCGTCGTCAATGAGTTCAGGGTGGCCCTACGCCGGGACGGGACGCCCCGCAGCAACGACTCCCGGGCCCGACTGCTGAAGCTCTTCACGGAGATCCTGGAATTCGGCCGTATGGAAGGCGTCCTTGGTGATCTCTCTCCTCGATTCGTCTTCCATCCGAACGAGCACCGCATCAAGCGGGCCAAGTCCGATGAGGACGACATCGGCAAGGCACTCCCTGAGTCGGTAGTCGCCCAACTCGACGAGCGGCTCGAC
Organism: Streptomyces sp. NPDC007095; assembly: GCF_040634475.1. Classification (NCBI taxonomy): domain Bacteria; kingdom Bacillati; phylum Actinomycetota; class Actinomycetes; order Kitasatosporales; family Streptomycetaceae; genus Streptomyces; species Streptomyces sp. NPDC007095. The sequence goes on along the minus strand of NZ_JBEYFS010000037.1, from coordinate 40,086 downwards.
CTCATTGGCATCGGGACGACCTACGGCAACATGTCAACCGACTGCATCCAGGCCATGTTCCGCACCGTCTACGTGCTGCTGAGGGACACCGGACGCCGCCCAAACGAGATCGGAGCTCTCGCTCTGAGCTGCCTGGAGTACGACGCCGGCGAGTACCAGCTGATCTGGGACAACACCAAGGCGGGGAGGCTCCGGAGACGACTCCCCCTCGACAGGGAAACCGTGACCGCGATCAGGGAATGGACCTCGGTCCGAGAGCGACTCGATCTGCCCTCAAGGGCCCTGCCCTTCCTGTTCCCGGCGATCACGGACAACGGTGCCACCGGCCATCTGACCACCGCCAACATCGGCGGCGCCATTCGGACGTGGGCTGATTCGATCCCGGAGATCCACTCCGAGGAGCTCGGCCCGGACGGCACACCACTGCCCTTCGACCGCTCCCTGATCTATCCGTACGCCTTCCGCCACTCCTTCTGTCAGCGCTACGCGGACGCTGGCATGCCGCAGCACGTCCTCCAGGATCTGATGGACCACAAGTCCGCTGATATCACCGCGGCCTACTACAAGGTGAGCATCAAGATGAAGCGGGAGGCCATCAACACCATCAAGAGCCTGACCACCGACTGCTTCGGCAAGTCTGCTCCGATGGGGTCGAGCACGGCGTACGAGATGCGGTCAGTGGCGGTGGCGTTCGGGAACTGCATCGAACCCACGAACGTGAGGGCCGGCGGGAAGGCATGCCCCATCCGGTTCCAGTGTGCCGGCTGTGGTTCCTATCGGCCCGATCCGTCCTACTTGCCCGCCGTTGAGGAACACATCCGTGCGTTGAAGGCGGATCGCGAGCTCGCTGCCGCCATGGGGGCAGCAGACTTCGTGATCCGAAACCTGAACGACCAGATCACAGCGTTCCAGGGCGTCAGCGAGAGCCAGAAGGAAAAGCTGGCCTCCATGCCCGATGAAATGCGAGACGAGGTCGAGGAAGCCAGCAAGGTTCTACGAAAACTCCGCGCTGGGGCCTCCAAGAGTGCTGTGAGCCTGGGCATGCCCGGATTCGGTCCTCCGGAAGTGGTCGCATGACCAACGAGCCGCGCACGCCCGCGCAGGTGCTGCTTGAATCCCGTCAGAAGGCCAGCCGGGAGAAGCGGGCCAAGGTTCTCGCCGTAGTGGACCAGATGAAGGCCGAGGGCGACCCGATCACGTTCCTCGCAGTCGCCAAGCGAGCGGCTGTCTCAAACTGGCTCGTCTACGCCGAAGGGGTCCGCGAGTACATCGAAGCCGCTCGCGCGGGCCAGGCGGTCGCCATGACCCGGCAGCGCAAGGAAGGATCAGTGGCCAGCCTCGCGAGCCTGACCACCGACCTTGAGTTCGCGCGCGCCCAGGTCCGAGCACTCACTGAAGAACGTGACCGGCTCAGGGCCGCTGTGCAGCGCAGCCTCGGCGAGCGGGTGGATGCCGTCTCGACCAAGGACTTGGTCGCCCGCATTCAGGAGTTGACGGTCGGCAATCAACAGCTCGCCGCAAAGTTGGCTCAAGCCGAGGCAGACGGAAGGAGCTTGCAGACCGAGCTGGCCGAGGCACAGGACGATCTGGCTGCCGCCCGGACAGCCCTGCGGAACATGATGCGGGACCAGAACCGCGACTCGTCCTGATGGGGTGCGTGACAGGTCGACGGGTGCTCTATCGAGGTGTCCATGCTCGGGGTAGGCGAGAGTGTCGCCCCGGCGGGGCCCAGCACACCGGCGTCATACCGGCCCAGTAGCACCGCTGGCGGCGCTTGGATGAGCGGGCGTACGACGCCATCGTGATCGGACAGGCGACCTGAAATTCTTGCCATTCTGGCAATCTTGCCGTCACGGCAAGCTTTGCCCTATGCTGCTCGCATGGCACCTGCAGACGAGGCCCGCACGACCGGGCAGCCCGGACTCCGCGAGCGCAAGAAGCGGGAGACCCGGGTCGCGCTGAGCCAGGCGGCGATCCGGCTCTGCGTCCTGCACGGTTGGGCCGATGTGACAGTCGATCAAATCGCCGCCGAGGCCAACGTCTCCGTCCGCACCTTCCGCAACTACTTCGCGAGCAAGGCCGAGGCGATCGCCGCTAGTCACGTGGAGCGAATGCTCAGGGTCGCCGACGACCTGCTCGCCCGCCCGGTCGGCGAACCGCTCTGGGACTCGCTTCTCTACGCAGTCCTGGACCAGTTCGTACCGTCCGGCAGCTCCGCGCCGCAGAACGAGCGTTGGCGCGAGGGGGTACGGCTGATGCTGGCCGAACCCGCACTGGCCGGTGAGATCGTCAAAGCCAACGCCGCCGCGCAGCAGGAGTTGGCCAAGGCCGTCGCACTGCGCACCGCCACCGACATCGAACGCGATGTCTACCCGAAGCTGGTCGCGGCCGTGGTCGCAGCCGGCAGCGCAGTGGCCGTTGAGCACAGCCTGCGCGCCGACGAACCCGTGCAGCTCGGCACGGTCCTGGCCCAGGTCTTCGAGCAGCTCGCCGCCGGCCTGCCCGTCCCATAGCGAGAGCGGCGACCATCTGGCTCTCGGTGCCACCCTTTCCCGTTCGCACCAAGGAGACGTGACCGTGACAGCCGACGTGATCATCGTGGGAGGCGGCCCGAACGGGCTGATGCTGGCCTGCGAACTTAGCCTGGCCGGTATCAGCCCGATCGTGCTGGAGCAGCTCCCGCAGCCCAGCACCGAACCCAAGGCCAACGGCCTGCTCGGCCAGGTGGTGCGCCTGGCCGATTACCGTGGCCTGTACGAGCCGCTCAGTGGCAACCCGGAGCCCCCGCAGCCGAACTCTGCCTACTTCATGTTCGCCGCCATGGGCCTCAATCTCGGACTGCTGGACGCCAGTCCGGTCTTCGGCCTCGCCGCCCCGCAGCACCGCATCGTGCAGGTCCTGGAGGAGCGCGCCCGCGCACTCGGCGTCGATCTTCGGCGCGGACACCGGGTCAGCGCCGTGACCCAGGACGAGGACGCCGTCACCCTCGACGTCACCGGCCCCGACGGCGACCAGCAGCTCCGCGCCCTATACGTGGTCGGCGCAGATGGCGCCCACAGCGTGATCCGCAAGCTTTCCGGGATCGCCTTCCCCGGCGTCAGCTACGACCGCCGTACAAACCGCACCGCTCACGCCACCGTCCCGGCCGACTGGGTCGATCCGGTCAACGGCGCCCTCGCCATTCCCGGCTACCGGCCTGTCCTTCCTTTCCTGCCCCACCGCGCCGACCAGGGCGGCTTCTCATACGCTCCGTTCCCCGGCCAGCCGCCGCTGGTCAGCACCACCGAGTGGGACCAGCCCGCCACGGACGAGCCGATGACCCTGGCCGAACTGGAGTCGAGTATCCGGCGGGTCCTCGGCGTCGACTTGCCGCTCGGCCCACCGGACGGGCCGGGCCCGCATGTCCTGCGGCGGCTGACCGGCGGCAACACTCGGGTCGCCGACCGGTTCCGCGACCGCCGGGTCTTTCTCGTCGGCGATGCCGCCCATGTCTACACCTCCGGCGGCGGCCCCGGGCTGAACCTCGGCCTGCAGGACGCCGCCAACCTCGGATGGAAGCTCGCTGCCACGCTGCGCGACACCGCCCCGCCCGGCCTGCTTGACACCTACGACATCGAGCGCCGCCAGGCCGCCCGCCGCATGGTGCTCAATGCCGAGGCGCAGTCCGCGCTCACCGCACCTGGGAGCGACACCACCACCCTGCGTGAACTCTTCACCGAACTGCTCACCCACCGGGAGGTCGTCCAGCACCTCGCCGACCTCACCGCGGGCACCGACGTTCGCTACGAGATGGGCATCACCGATCCTCACCCCGCAGTCGGCTACTTCGCACCGGAGCTGGAGCTGATCACGGGGACAAGGAAGGTCCGGCTCGCCGAACTCGCTCGGAACGCCCGGCCGTTACTCATAGACCTGACTGCAGATCAGTCGCTGGGAGTAGTACTGGCGAAAGCTGAAGACGCTATCGATCTCGTCATCGCGCAGGGCGGCCCGGCCGACCTCACCGGCCTGCTGATCCGCCCCGACGGCTACGTGGCCTGGGCATGCGGCTCACCCCGCCCGGACACGGCCCAGCGGGCTGCCCTGCGGACGGCCGTCGAGCGCTGGTTCACGGTCTGAGCAGCAGTCGCCCGCGTCGCCAGCCCCTCCGGCCCGGCGACAGCGCCAGCACCGATTCACTCGCAGACTGACGAGCCTGCTGGCCCTGCACGATGAGGCCTTCGGCCACCGGGGGAAACGTGCCTCACGTGCCTGACAACCGTGAAGAGCTCTGACCAGCATGTATATGCAGATCACCTCAGATAACACCTGGGACGACGTACGGTCCGAGCTCTGCGACGTCGTCATCACGGCTCTGATCGCCCTGCACACGCTGACGCCGGACGCGCGCGAGGTCTTCATGGCCCATCTGGCGGGCGTCACGGAGCGGTCACTCGGGGCAGATCCAACTCGGTGAGCCGCGCCCGCACTTGTTCACCCCATGGACGTGTGCGGGCCGTCGGCAGTTGGTGGGGACGGCCGAGCCTTCTCGTCGACATCACGCCGACGAAAGGGTCCCCGTGCAGGACTACGTTCTCCCCCGTGGCCGCAGGACGGTCGCCGCTGCCGGCGGGGTGCTCGCGCTCGCCGTCATGGGGCTGGGAAGCCAGGCCCGAGCGGCGAGTTTCGGGACTCCGACCCTGTCGCTGTCGGCGGCCTATCTGTCCGGCGCGGTGGGGGCGAGCGGGGATCCGGTCGTGAAGGTGACGGTCGCACAGAGCGGCGCGGACGCCGGGGCGCTCACGGTCACGGTGACCAAGAGCAGCAAGACCTCGGTGGCCACCACCGCCGACGTCACGGTCACCGGCACCGGCGCCACCCGCCAGGTCGCGGTCGCCGCGCGCGGCCGGGGCTACACCGACCTGACCGTGAACGTCACCGGCGTGGACGGCAAGACCGCCACCAAGACCCTGCACTACGCCGCGTCGGCCGCCGTCCAACAGGCCGCGGACAGCAGGTACTTCACGGGTTCCAGCGACGCCTCCGCCGCCGTGGACGTCGGGGGCGGCTATGCGGTGGTGGCGGACGACGAGTCCAACGCCCTGCGCCTGTACGACCGTTCGACCTCGGGCGCGCCCGTGAAGACCTGGGACTTCAGCTCGGACATCGGTGTCTCGAAGGAGATCGACATCGAGGGCGCCACGCGCGTCGGCGACACGATCTACTGGACGGGTTCGCTGGGCAACAACAAGGACGGCGAGTACAAGTCCGCCCGCAACACCGTCTTCACCACCAAGGTCAGCGGTTCGGGCGCGGCGACCGTGCTGTCGTACGGCGGCTCGTACGGGAAGCTCCGCGACGACCTCGTCGCCTGGGACGAGGCCCACGGCGACCGCTACGGCTTCGCGGCGGGCACCGCCGACGGCCAGGTCCCCAAGCAGATCGACGGGTTCAACGTGGAGGGGCTGGAGTTCGCGCCGGGGTCGACGACGACCGCGTACCTCGGCTTCCGCGCGCCGCTCGCCCCCGCGGTCGCCGGCGGCAAGGCGCTCCTCGTGCCCGTCACGAACATGGACAAGGTGGTCGGCAGCGGCGCCAAGGCCGTCTTCGGGACGCCGGTCGAGCTGGACCTCGGCGGCCTCTCCGTGCGCGACCTGCGCAAGAACGCCGCGAACCAGTACCTGATCGTCGCGGGCTCCTGGGCCGCCGACGACAACTCCGACCCGTACGCCCTCTACTCCTGGGACGGCGACCCGGCGCACGCCCCGGTCAAGCGGCTCGACCTGCCCACCTCGGACCCGGGCGGCTGGGAGTCGGTCGTCGATGTCCCGGATCTCACCGTTCCCGGCGCCCGCGCCCAGCTGATCACCGACGACGGCTCCGCCGACCTGTACGGCGACGGCACGGAGGCCAAGGACCTCACCCACCCCGAGTGGAAGAAGTCCCGGGCGACCTGGTTCACGGTCGGCGGGTGAGGCACGGGGCGGGCGGCCGGGACACGGGGCTGCTCCAGCCTGTGGGCTGTTTCGGCCTGTGGGCTGTTTCGGCCTGTGGGCTGTTTCGGCCTGTGGGCTGCTGTTCCCTGCGGGGCGGCTCTGCTCCGCAGGGCGGCTCTGCTCCGCAGGGCGGCTCTGCTCCGCAGGGCGGCTCTGCTCCGCACGGCGACCCCAACCGCCAGGGCCGCCCCGTCCGCCAGGGCCGCCCCGTCCGCCAGGGCCGCCCCGTCCGCCAGGGCCGCCGCGTCCGTCGTAGCGCCGTCTGAGAAGGTGACCGTATGCGCCTGATCCTCATCCGCCACGGCCAGACCCCGTCCAATGTGGCGTTCCTCCTGGACACCGCCGTCCCCGGCCCGGGTCTGACCGACCTCGGTGAGAAGCAGGCCGCCGCGCTGCCCCAGACGCTCGCGGACGTGGACATCGACCTGCTGTACGTCTCCACGCTGACCCGCACCCAGCTGACGGCCGCCCCGCTGGCGGCCGCCCGCGGCCTCGAGATGGTCGTACGGGACGGCATTCGTGAGCTGGAGGCCGGGGACCTGGAGATGATGCGCGGGGACACCGAGGCGGCCAGGACGTACTTCACGACGGCGTTCGCCTGGGTGGCCGGGGACACCGGGCTGCGGATGCCGGGCGGCGAGAACGGCAAGGAGGCGCTGGGCCGGTTCGACGCGGTGGTCGCGGAGGCCGCGGCGACCGGCGTGGGCAGCGTCGCCATGGTCAGCCACGGCGCCGCGATCCGGGTATGGACGGCGGCTCGGGCGCACAACGTCGACATGTCCTTCGCGGCCGAACACCGGCTGGACAACACCGACATCGTGATCCTTGAGGGCTCACCCGAGGAGGGCTGGACGGCGCTGACGTGGGCGGGCACGGACATCGGCGGCGTGGCTCACGCGCGGGAGAGCGGCCCCGCGGGACAGCCGTTGGGCCCGACCGCGTAGACGTCTCTCCGTCGTCCCGCGAGTGCGGGACCGTCCCACCGCGGATGCGGGACCGTCCCACCGAGTGCGGGACCGTCCCACCGCGGATGCGGGATTCTCACGCCGTGGATGCGGGACCCGTCGTCCCGCGAGTGCGGGACCCGTCCCACCGCGGATGCGGGATTCTCACGCCGCGGATGCGGGATCCGTCCCCTCCCGGTGCGGGATTCTCACCCCGGCGGCATGTTGTACGGCGTCACCACCTGGATCGCCGACGGCAGGAACGGACCCTCGTCCGGCAGCGCCTGCTGGGCCCGCATGATGGTCTGGCAGGCGCGCCGCATGTCCTGGCGCAGGTCGTGGTGGAGCACCGCGGACAGCTTCCCCTCCGCCAGCAGCCGGGTGTTGTCGTGGTCCAGGTCGTGCGCGACGAAGGCCAGCACCCTCCGGCCGAGCGCCGCGAAGGCGTCGATGGTCGCGGTGTTGCCGCCGCCGATGGAGTAGACGGCGTTGATCTCCGGATCCCGCTCCAGAGCCGCCAGGACCAGGGCCCGCTGGGTGGAGTCCAGCCCGTCGCTGTCCGTGATCTCGACCAGTCGGCGCAGGGGCCCGCCGCCGCGCATCCCGCTGCGGAAACCCATCTCGCGCTCCTCCTCGTTGCGGAAGGACCCCCGGCTGATCGTGACGAGCACATGGCCAGGACGGTCGGCGAGCCACTGGCGTATCAGGTAGGCGGCGGTGGCTCCGGCGGCCCGGTTGTCGATGCCGACGTACGCCAGCCGCGGGCTGCTGGGCAGATCCGTCACCAGCGTGACCACCGGGATGCCGGCCGTCACCAGTCGGCCGACCGCGGCGGTGACCTCGGGAACCTCCGGGGCCTTGAGGATCACTCCCTGCGAACCGCGCGCGGCGATCCTGTCGAGGTCCTTCACCAGCTCCGCCGCGGGGTCCGTCTCACGGAAGTGGAACCGTGAGCGCACGATCGCCGGGTGCAGGGACGGCAGTTCGGCCTCCAGGGCGTCGCGTACCGCCGAGGAGAACCGCTCCGGGGTCTGCATCACGATGTCGATCATGAAGGTGCGGCCGCCGATGCGGACCTGGGTGCGCTGCCGGTCCAGGTCCTTGATGGCCTGCTGCACCTCCCGCGCCGTGCTCTCACGCACACCGCCGCGATGGTTGAGGACCCGGTCGACCGTCGCCTCGCTCAGTCCGGCCTGCCGGGCGATCTCGCGGATCGTATACGGATGTCCCATGGCTTCCTTCGCTGCGTCCCGTGATCGCGGAGATCAATGAGGGGTTTTTGATGGTTCTCTGCGGATTGCTTGACGGTCCCGGCCTCATGAGACTGGCAGAAATGTCACCGCGCCGGAAGTCGTGGACGTACCCGTAGCTGTAGCTCTGGCCGGAACGGAAAAGGACGGCACCACACTCATGAACCAACTGCTCGAGGACAAGGTCGTCCTCGTCAACGGCGGCAGCCAGGGCGTCGGCGCGGGCATCGTGCGCGCGGCGCTGCGCGAGGGCGCCACGGTCGCCTTCACCGGGCGCCGCACCGAGCTCGGCGAGAAGTTCGCCGCTGAGACCGGCGCCACGTTCGTACGGGCCGATCTGACCGATCCCGCGCAGGCGCGCGGCAGTGTCGAGCAGGTCGTGGCCGCCCACGGGCGGATCGACTGCCTGGTGAACGCGGCCGGGCTGACGTCACGCGGCACGCTCCTGGACACCACGCCGGAACTGTTCGACGCGCACGTGGCGATCAATCTGCGCGCGCCGTTCTTCGCGATGCAGGCCGCCGTCCAGCACCTGGTGGACCGCGGGGCGCCGGGCACCGTCGTCAACATCATCACGTCCTCCGCGCACGGCGGGCAGTCCTTCCTCGCCCCGTACGTCGCCGCCAAGGCCGGGCTCATGGGCCTCACCCGCAACGCCGCCCACGCGCACCGCTGGGACCGGGTCCGGATCAACGGCCTCAACATCGGCTGGACGGACACCGAGGGCGAGGAGGAGACCCAGCGCACCTTCCACGGCGCGGGCGACGACTGGCGGGAGAAGGCGGCGAAGACCCAGCCGATGGGCAAGCTGGGCCAGGTCGACGAGATCGCCGACTTCGTCGTCTTCCTGCTCTCCGACCGCAGCGGGGTGGTCACGGGCTCGGTCATCGACTGGGACCAGATCGTCTTCGGCGGACTCGACTGATCCCCCGTCCTTCGCCGGACTCCCCTCCTCTTCCCCTCCCCCCTCTCCTTCCCCTCCCTCCCCTCTCGCCCCTCCCTCGGCGGGCACACCCTCACTGGCTTTAGGAGCAATCTCATGCGTATCGGCATCCTGGGACTGGGCCGGATCGGCGCCTTCCACGCGGCGACCCTCGCCGGGCTCGACGCGGTGGACACCCTGGTCGTCAGCGACCCGGTGGCGGCGGCCACCGCGGCGGCGGTGGAGCGGTTCGGGGCGACGGCGGTGGACTCCCCCGAAGCGGTGCTCGCCGCCGGGGTCGACGGCATCGTCATCGCGGCCGCCACCGACGCGCACCCCGCGCTCATCCTCGCCGCGGTCAAGGCGGGCATCCCGGTGTTCTGCGAGAAGCCGGTGGCGCGGACCGTCGAGGAGAGCCTCGACGTGCTGGAAACCGTCCGGGACAGCGGTGTCGAGGTGCAGATCGGCTACAACCGGCGCTTCGACGCGGGCTGTGTGGCCGCCCGCAAGGCCGTGGTGAGCGGCGAACTCGGCAAGCTGCACACCGTACGGTCCACCACGCTGGACCCGGCGCCGCCGCCCGCCGCGTATGTCGCGGTCTCCGGGGGCATCTTCCGCGACTGCAGCGTGCACGACTTCGACATCGTGCGCTGGGTCACCGGCCGCGAGGTGGTCGAGGTGTACGCGGCCGGCGGCAACCGGGGTGCCGAGTACATCGCCGAGGCGGGTGACGTCGACACCGCCTCCGCGATCCTCACCCTCGACGACGGCACCATCGCCCTGGTCTCCAACTCCCGCCACAACGCGCGGGGTTACGACGTCCGCCTGGAACTGCACGGCATGCGCGACAGCATCGCCGTGGGCCTGGAGGACAAACTGCCGCTGCGTTCCGTCGAGCCGGGCGCCACCTTCCCGGCGGGCCCGCCGCACGACTTCTTCATGGACCGCTTCGCCCCCGCCTACCGCGCCGAACTCACCGCCTTCACGGAGGTCGTCGCGGGCCGCGCCGCCTCGCCGTGCACGGTCGCCGACGCCATCGAGGCCGGCTGGATCGCCGAGGCCTGCGCCCTTTCACTGGCCGAGCACCGTCCCGTACGCCTGGAGGAGGTACGCGAGGCCTGACCGCCGGACGCGGGAGGGCCGGACAGCGCACCCGAAAATTCGGGGCGCCGTCCGGCCCAGCCTCCCGCGTCGCGGACGTCAGGCGAGAACAGCCGGCTTGAGGATCTCCTCGCACCACTGGCGGAACGTGGTGGGGGTGGTGGACTGCGGGGTGCGCGGCTCGGCGTTGTCGAGGCCACGGTCCTTGGCCGTCGCCATGTCCGCCATGCCCTGCGCCATCGCCTCGGACATCCCGCGCTGCGTCAGCGTGTCTTTGAACGACTCGACGGGGACGTACTGGAACCGCACCGGCTTCCCCAGCACCTCGGACGTGATCCGCGCCATGTCCTCGAAGGACAGGTCCTCGGGCCCGAGCACCGGGACCTCGCCCTGCCCGCTCCAGGAGTGGTCGAGCAGCAGCCCGGCTGCCACGGCGGCGATGTCGCGGGTGGCGCAGGTCGGCGCCTTGAGATCCCCGGCGACGGGCTGGAAGAACACGCCCTGGCTCCTGATCGCCTCGACCTGGCGCAGCAGGTTGTCCATGAACGAGGGCAGCGCAAGCGCCCGGTAGCCCACACCCGTGCCCGCGATCAGGTCGTCCATGGCCAGGGACGCCGACACCAATCCGGCGTTGCCGGGCACCCCGCGCCCCAGGGCCGAGATCCCCACGACCCGCCGAACCCGCCGCCTCTCGAAGGCGTCGCACGCGGGCCGACTGAATTCCGCATAGACGTCCTCGACCCGCTCGGCCCGCGGGTTCGGCGGCGCCAGCCAGAAGACGCTGTCCGCACCGGCGAACGCCGCGTCGACGACGTCGGGGTCGCCGTGCGAGCCGGTCACGACCTCGACCCGCTCGCGCACGCGCGGCGGGATCCGGGAGGGATCGCGCGCGATCACCCGGACCGACTCCCCGCCGTCGAGGACGTCGCCCAGAACGATGTCGAGGACCTGGCTGCCGATCTGCCCGGTGGGCGCAGTAATGACGATCACGAAGAGGAACCTCCTGACAACCGGCGAACGGGCTGCCCGAACACCGTGCCCCGTCACTCTGCGCTCGCCCGGTGTCACGCGTCCAATACCTCTTCGGGCACATTGATACCCTCAGGGCATGGATCTGGACCTGCGCAAACTGCGGTACTTCACGGCCGTCGCGCAGCACGAGCACTTCGGCCGCGCCGCCGCGCAACTGCACATCGCACAGCCCGTACTGAGCCGTCAGATCCGGGCGCTGGAGCAGGAGTTGGGCTGCTCACTGCTGGTGCGTACGACCCGCAGCGTGCGCCTGACCCCGGCCGGCCGGCAACTCTACGAAGACGCGCCGGGCGTACTCGCCGCCGCGCAGGCGGCCACTCGCCGGGTGCACGGCGCCGCCCGCGCCGACCGTCTGGTCGTCGGTTTCGCCCCCGGTCTGAGCGTCTCCCCCGCGATCCTCGCGTTCACCCGGACCCACCCCGACGTCGAGATCGAACTGCTCCACCTGAACTGGTACGAGAAGGGCGAGGCGCTCCGGGACGGCCGGGCCGACGTCGGCTTCCTGCGCCGCCCCTTCGACGAGGACGGGATCCACACCGTCCCGGTGGGCAGCGAACCGAAGGTCGTGTGCCTGCCCACCACGCACCCCCTGGCGTCCCGCCGCCGGCTGACCCTGGCCGCCCTCGACGGCGAGACGATCCTGGACTTCCACGCGCGCCGCACCGCGACGGTGGAGGAGAAACTCGAACTCGTCGCGGCCGGGCGCGGCATAGCACTGCTGCCGCGCAGCGTCGCCCGCTCCTACTCACGCCCCGACCTCGCAAACCGACCGGTGACCGACGTCCCACCGACCGAGATCTGCCTCGCCGTACTCGAGGGCCGCCGCGACGGCCACGTGGACGACTTTCTGACCACCGCGACACACACGCTGTCCGAACACCGTTCCTGATGGGGACCACGGGCCCTCTGCAAGCGGAGCGCTGGCTGATTGGCGTGGAGTTGCGCACACAGGTCCGGAGACCGTGACCGCCTCCCGTGCGGCGGACGGTCACGGTGCGTCCCAACTGTTGGTACTCAGCTGACCTGCCGGCATGCGAAGGGGTAACGAACTGCTCGTTGGTATCGCCCCGTTGTTCGTCAAAATCCCGTACAGGACACCCTTCGTACCGGTACGCGCACTCTACGTACCGAAGGATTCCCTGGTCAGGGTAGAGCGAGGCGGCCACGCCCAGTGACATGAAGTCAGAAATCTCCACCCGGCATTTCACCCAACTGCTCAGCACCATGCCTCGCGGCGCCCGCCTGGCGCGGCTGCTGGCTGTGCAGCAACTCGACGAGGACCTGTATGCCTATCTCGACGAGCTTCTCGGGCCCGTCAGACCGGCCGCACCTGCTCAGGCCGGGGGCGACCGGGGAGCTGTGAGTGCACGTGTGACGATCACCGACCCGACCGGGGTGACCACGCGCCTGGAGTGGACGGTCGAGGGACACCTGGCCCGCCGCATCGCCCCCGACGGCACGACCGAGTCGTGGACGTACGACGGCGAGGGCAACTGCACCAGCCACACCGACCCACTGGGCGGCACGATCCGCTACGAGTACACGCACTTCGACCTGATGACTGCTCGTACCGGCCCGGACGGCGCCGGGGAGATCTTGGCGGACGCGCGTGCGGACCCCGTTTCCCGAAATCGCCCCGCTCCGTGCGACGGACCCGCCGCCCCGCCCCGTAGAGCAGACGACATCAGCTCACAGGGAGGGGAGCGCGACGTGGCAGGGCACAGAGTCAGAGGCGCCAGGGGTACGGCGGTCGCGGCGGCGGTCATGGCGGCGCTGACCGCGTCACAGGCGCCGGGGGCCGTCCCGGCACGGGCCTCCGTACCGCCGCGGCAGGCGCCCGCCGAGCAGGGGCCGAGCGTGTCGGGCGACACCCGGTACCGCACCGACCTCCCGCTGCTGCGGGCCCGGGAACGCAAGGGCGAGGCGTCGGTGGCGGGCGCCGCGCTGCCGGCGAGCGTGTTCGCCGCCTACCGGCACGCCGAGACGGAACTCGCACGCACCGCGCCCGGCTGCCGGCTGCGGTGGCAGTTGCTGGCCGCGATCGGCCAGGTGGAGTCCGGGCAGGCGCGCGGCGGTCGGGTGACGGCGGACGGTACGACCGTGACGCCCATCCTCGGGCCGCGGCTGGACGGCGGCGCCTTCGCCGTCGTGCGGGACACCGACGGCGGCGCGTACGACGGGGACGCGGCCTACGACCGGGCGGTCGGACCGATGCAGTTCATCCCGTCGACCTGGGCCCGCTGGGGCACGGACGGCAACGGCGACGGGCGGGCCGACCCTGACAACGTCTTCGACGCCGCGCTCGCCGCCGGGCGCTACCTGTGTGCGGGCGGACGAGACCTCTCCGACCCGGCCGAGCTGGACCGGGCGGTCCTCGGCTACAACCACTCGGAGGCGTATCTGAGCACGGTCAGGGCCTGGTACGCGTACTTCCTGGACGGGTATCGGGTGGTGCCGGACAGCTCCGCGAAGTCCTCCGCGCACCCGGAGCCGTCGCGGCCGCCGTCCACGCCGAAGCCCTCGCCGACACCGTCCGCCCGTCCGAGCGCCGTCCCCTCCCCGACACCGTCCGCACCTCCCTCGCCGACCCCCGGCACGTCCCGTCCGGCGGGCGGGGCCACTCCGACGGAGGAGCCCCAACTCCCCTCGCCCGGCGCGGACATCGAACTGCCCGGCGACGACCTGCTGCCCAGCGGCGGTCCGCTGACCAGTAACAGCGGGGACTCGATGACCTCCGTCCCCTCCACAACCGCGGCTACCGGGCGGTAATGTCACCACCCGCCGGACGGCACGGGACCGGCGGGTGAGCGCAAAGGGGCCCTCATGGCGACGGACATGCCGGACATGCCTGCGGAGATACAGGCGGCCCACGACCGTTGGCAGCGCATGTGGAGCCACCGCGAGCAACTGCTCAAGGTGGCCCGGCGCAGGTCGATGAGCCCGGAGGACGCCGAGGACGCGGTGCACGAGGCCATGCTGCGCGCCGCGGAGCGCCCCGACCTGGACGACGAGCGCCTCGGCGGCTGGCTGACGACCGTGACCATGCGGCTGTGCGTCGATCGGTATCGCCAGGTCAACCGGGAGGCCGAGGTGCACCGCAGCCCCACGCTCGCCGCGCCGGGTCCGGTGCCCGTCGAGGAGGCGGTGTGCGACCGGGCCGAGGCCAAGTGGCTGGCCGTGCGGAGCGGGGAGCTGCCCGGGCGCCAGGCCGAGGCGCTCCGGCTGAAGTCCGAGGGCCTCGACGTCGGACAGGTCGCCGTGCGCATGGGGCTGAGCTATCGCACCGTCGAGTCGCTGCTCGCCCGGGCCCGGCGCACGCTGCGCAACTCGCTGGCCGGAACGCTGGGCCTCGCCCTGTTCCTGTGGGGGCGCGGCAGGCTACGCGCGGGCGGACACGCGCAGGCCGTGGCGGTGACCTCGACGGCCGCGACCCTGGTGGTGGCGGGGTTCGTGTTGCCGTACGTCCACGACGGGGACAGGCAGGGCACGGCTCCCCGACCCTCCGTGTCCCGCATGGCCCAGGCGACCACGCAGACCGTCCGGCCCGACGGCGTCGGCCGGGTGGCCGCCCCGAACGCCCGTGATCTGTCGGCCGCCTCGGCGTCCCACGCAGCGACGCCGACGGTGCCGCCCGGCGATCGCGACCGGTCGCTGCTGCCTCTGTCGGTGCCACCGCTGCCGGACGCCTCGCTGTCACCGGTGCCGGCCGTCCCCCACGTCCCCGGCGTGTCCGACCTGCCGAGCGTGCCCGGCCTCCCCGATCTGCCGGCCACGTCCACGGTCCCGACGACGCCTCCGGCCCTCCCCGAGGCTCCCGCCACGCCCTCCGCCCCGGTCGACGTACCGACCCCGACCGCGCTGCCGTAGAACCGCCGGAAAGCTGTCGTAGAACCGCCGGGAAAAGGACTGCCGTAGAACCAGCGGAAAACGCGCCGCCGTCGAGCCGCCGGAAACCCGGCCGCAAGACCCCCGAAAAAAACCGCCTCCGTCGCGACGGACGCCCGGCCCCTCCCCGTAGAGCAGATGTCGGAGCTGCTCCACGGCCGAAGGGTGGACCGGATGGGTGTCGAGATCTGTGTGGAAGGGCTGACCAAGTCCTTCGGTCACCAGGTCATCTGGCAGGACGTCTCGCTGACGCTGCCCGCAGGGGAGGTCTCCGTCATGCTCGGCCCCTCGGGCACGGGCAAGTCGGTGTTCCTCAAGACGCTCGTCGGACTGCTGAAGCCGGACCGGGGCTGCGTGAAGGTCGCGGGCCGGGACGTCACCAAGCTGCGCGAGCACGAGCTGTACGAGGTGCGGAAGCTGTTCGGGGTGTTGTTCCAGGACGGCGCGCTGTTCGGCTCGATGAGCCTGTACGACAACATCGCTTTCCCGCTGCGCGAGCACACCCGCAAGTCCGAGAGCCAGATCCGGCGCATCGTGCTGGAGAAGATGGACATGGTCGGGCTGATCGGTTCGGAGGGGAAGCTGCCCGGCGAGATCTCCGGCGGCATGCGAAAGCGAGCCGGTCTCGCCCGAGCCCTGGTCCTCGACCCCGAGGTCATTCTCTTCGACGAACCCGACTCCGGCCTCGACCCCGTACGCGTCGCCTATCTCAACCAGCTGATCGTCGACCTCAACGCGCAGATCAACGCGACGTTCCTGATCGTCACGCACGACATCGCCTCGGCCCGCCAGGTGCCGGACAACATCGGGCTGTTGTTCCGGCGTGAGCTGGTCATGTTCGGGCCCCGCGAGAAGCTGCTGACCAGCGGCGAGCCGGTCGTACGGCAGTTCCTGAACGGCCGGATGCAGGGCCCCATCGGGATGGCCGAGGAGAAGGACGCCGCCCAGGTCGAGCAGGAGCTGGCCCAACTCGGCGACGGAGCGCACACAAAGACTCCCGGCAGCCAGGCTCTGACTCCCCGCCTGCTGCCGGGGCCGGCCATCGCCCGTCCGCCCCGCTGGGAGGCGATCGCGAGACGCGAGGCCGAGCTGCACCGGAAGGCGGTGACCGGCGCATGAGGCTGTCACCCAGCGGGGCGCTGAGGCACTCGGGGAACCTCTTCGCGATGGCGCTGGACGTCGTCCGGACCATGCCCCGACGGCCGTTCCAGGCACGGGAGTTCATCCAGCAGGCCTGGTTCGTCGCGAGCGTCACGATCCTGCCGACGGCCCTGGTGTCCATCCCCTTCGGTGCGGTCATCGCGCTGCAGATCGGCAGCCTGACCCGGCAGCTCGGCGCCCAGTCGTTCTCCGGGGCCGCCTCGGTGCTTGCGGTGCTGCGCGAGGCCTCGCCGATCGTCACCGCCCTGCTGATCGCGGGCGCCGGCGGCACGGCGATCTGCGCGGATCTCGGGGCGCGGAAGATCCGCGAGGAGATCGACGCGATGCAAGTGCTGGGCATCGACCCCATCCACCGGCTGGTCGTCCCGCGGGTCCTGGCGTCGATGGTGGTGGCAGTGCTGCTCAACGGCCTGGTGTCGGTGGTGGGCGTCGCGGGCGGCTACTTCTTCAACGTCGTCCTGCAGAACGGCACGCCGGGCGCGTATCTCGCTTCCTTCACCACGCTCGCCCAGCTCTCCGACCTGTGGGCGGCGGAGATCAAGGCGCTGGTGTTCGGCGCGATCGCCGCGATCGTCGCCTCGTACAAGGGACTCACCGCGAAGGGCGGCCCGAAGGGTGTGGGCGACGCGGTGAACCAGTCGGTGGTGATCACCTTCATGTTGCTGTTCGTGACGAACTTCGTGATGACCGCCGTGTACTTCCAAGTCGTTCCGCAGAGGGGCTGAGTCATGGCGCTGCTGAATCGTCTGGAGGAACTGGGCAGCCAGCTGTCCTTCTACGGTCGCTCGTTGGCGTGGACGGGCCGCACCGTACGCCGCTACAAGAAGGAGATCCTGCGGCTGCTCGCCGAGGTGAGCTTCGGGCGCGGCGCCCTCGCCGTCGTGGGCGGCACGGTCGGCGTCATCGCCTTCCTGTCGTTCTTCACCGGCACGGAGGTGGGCCTCCAGGGCTACGCCGCGCTCAACCAGCTCGGCACCTCGAACTTCGTGGCGTTCCTCTCGGCGTACTTCAACACCCGGGAGATCGCGCCACTGGTGGCGGGGCTCGCGCTGTCCGCCACGGTGGGCGCCGGGTTCACGGCGCAGCTGGGCGCGATGCGGATCAGCGAGGAGACCGACGCCCTCGAGGTCATGGGCGTCCCCTCACTGCCGTTCCTGGTGACCACCCGGATGATCGCCGGCTTCGTCGCGGTGATCCCGCTGTACGTGGTCGGGCTGCTGTCCTCGTACTTTGCCGCCCGCACCATCACCACCGGCTACTACGGGCAGTCGGCGGGCACCTACGACCACTACTTCCAGCAGTACCTGCCGCCGGTCGACGTGCTGTGGTCCTTCGGGAAGGTGCTCGTCTTCGCCGTCCTGATCATCCTGGTGCACTGCTTCTACGGCTACTACGCGAGCGGCGGCCCGGCGGGCGTCGGCGTCGCCGTGGGCCGCGCCGTGCGCACCTCGATCGTCGCAATCAACGTCCTGGACTTCTTCCTCTCGCTCGCGATCTGGGGCGCCAACACGACCGTACGGATTGCGGGGTGAGCCGAATGGGAGTGCTGAGACTGCGGTTGTACGGCGTCGTGTTCCTCGCCGTGCTCGCGCTGCTGCTGTCCCTGTCCGTCGCCGTGTACCAACAGGTGTTCACCCCGGCCGTACGGATCGAGCTGGAGGCCGACAGCATCGGCAACCAACTCGATCCCCGCGCCGACGTCAAGCTGCGCGGGCTGCTGGTCGGCGAGGTGCGCGCGGTGCACGCCGACGGGACGAAGGCGACGCTCGACATCGCGCTCAAGCCGGAGTACGTCGCGTCCATCCCGTCCGACGTGCACGCACGCCTGCTGCCCAAGACCCTGTTCGGCGAGAAGTACGTCGACCTGGTCGCGCCCGCGCGCTCCTCGGCCAGGCCCATCCGCGCAGGGGACGTCATCACCCAGGACCGCACCCGCGTCGGCATCGAGCTCCAGCAGCTGATGAACGACCTGCTGCCGCTGCTTCGGACCGTGCAGCCCGGCAAGCTCAACGCCACGCTCTCCGCGTTCGCCACCGCCCTCGAGGGGCGCGGCGACCGGATCGGCGACAACCTCACGCGCGTGGAGGACTATCTGCACCGGCTCGATCCCCATCTGCCGTCCCTCACCGAGGACTTCGCACGGCTGGCCGATGTCGCCGAGGTGTACGGCGACGCGGCTCCCGACCTGATGGAGATCCTGCGCAACACCGTCACCACCAGCCGGACCCTGGTCGAGCAACGGGACCGGCTCGCGTCCGCGCTCACCACGACGGCCACCGCCGCGGGCACCTCGGACGACTTCCTCCACGCGAACGGCGACCGGCTGATCACCCTGGGCCGGGTCTCCCGCCCCACGCTGGAACTCTTCGCCCGCTACTCGCCCGAGTACCCCTGCCTGCTCGCCGGCCTGGTACGCGAGGAACAGGCATCCGAGCAGGCGTTCCGCGGCGGCAAGATGCACATCACGCTCGAAGTCGTCCGTCAGCAAGGGGCGTACGAACCCGGTGAGTACCCCCGCTACGACGACCGGTCGGGGCCCGACTGCCGCGGCCTGCCCCATCCGCCGGTGCCCGCGCCAGGGGTTCACCTCAACGACGGTTCGGCGAAGGGCGGTTCGTCCAGTCCGGTCGGCGTCTCCGCCACCCGGGCCGAGCAGCGCGCCGTCGGCTCGCTCGTCGCGCCCGTCATGGGCGTGCCCGCCGACGAGGTACCGCCGGTCGCGACGCTGTTGTTCGGACCGATGGCGCGCGGGACGGCGGTGAGCGTCGCATGAGGATCACGAGGATCATGAAGACCGCGAAGACCGCGAAGACCGCGAGGACTACGAGGACCACGAGGACGTCAGGAGCCCGGCAGGCCGCCGCCCCGCTGATCAAGTTCAGCCTCTTCGCCCTGGTGACGATCCTGGCGACGGCCCTGCTCGCGGCCACCATCGTCAACATCTCCCTCACCCCCGAGCACACCTATCGCGCGGTGTTCAGCGACGTGACGGGCCTGGAGAAGGGCGACGACATCCGGGTGGCCGGGGTGCGGGTCGGCGAGGTCGAGGGCATCCGGATCAAGGACCGGACGCTGGCGGAGGTCACCTTCACTGTCGGTGCGGACCGTCCGCTGCTGAACAGCACCGGCGCGGTCATCCGCTACCGGAACCTGGTCGGACAGCGTTACGTCGCCCTGACCGAGGGCGCGGGAGACGGCACCCGGCTGAAGCCCGGCGCCACGATCCCGCTGTCGCGCACCCAGCCCGCGCTGGACCTCAACGCACTGCTGAACGGCTTCAAGCCACTGTTCGCGGCGCTCAGCCCGCAGGACGTCAACCAGCTCGCCACCGAGATCATCCGAACCCTCCAGGGCGAGGGCGGCACGGTCAACAGCCTGCTGGTGCACACGGCTTCGCTCACCACGACGCTGGCCGGCCGTGACAAGCTGATCGGTTCGGTGATCGACAACCTCAACATCGTGCTGGACACGCTGGACAAGCGCGGCTCGCGCTTCTCCGGGTTGCTCAAGCAGCTGCGTCGGGTGATTTCGGGGCTGTCCGCCGACCGCAAGCCCATCGGGCAGTCGCTGGTGGGCATCGGCGACCTGACGGACGCCACCTCGGGGCTGCTCAAGGACGCGCGTCCGCCGCTGAAGGACGACATCGCCGAGCTGACCGATCTCACCGGAACGCTCAACAAGAACGAGAACACCGTGGAGGGCGTCCTGAAGCGGCTGCCGAACAAGCTCAACGAGCTGACCGGGACGGCGTCCTACGGCTCGTGGTTCAACTTCTACCTCTGCGACTTCGACGGCCGGATCGTGCTGCCGAAGACGAAGCAGGTGCTCACTCCCGAGCTGCACGTGGCGAGGGCGAGGTGCGGCGCATGACGAAGCACTTCCTTCCGCGCAGGACCCGTGAGCGCCGCCCGGAGCCGCTGGTCAAGGTCCGCATCGACCCGCCCAAGCTCCCGAAGATACGGCTGCTTCCGCACCGGGCACCCCGCCCCCGCCGCCCCGAACCCCTGGTCAAAGTCCGCATCGACCCGCCCAAGCTGCCCCGCATACGGATACGCCGCCCGCGGCTGACCCCGTTCCGTGAGCGCAATCCCGTGGTGATCGGAGCCGTCGGTCTCACCTTCCTCGCGCTGCTGACCGTGGCCGCGTTCAACGCCGACAGCCTGCCGCTGATCGGCGGCGGCGAGACGTACAGTGCGGCCTTCTCGGAGGCGGGCGGCCTCAAGCCCGGCGACGAGGTGCGGATCGCCGGCGTCAAGGTCGGCAAGGTCAAGGACGTCGATCTGGACGGTGACCACGTCAAGGTCACCTTCAAGATCAAGGGCGATCCGGGGTTCGGCACCGAGACCGGCGCCTCGATCCGGGTCAAGACGATCCTCGGCGCGAAGTACCTCGCGCTGCATCCCAAGGGACCGGGACAGCTGAGGCCCGGCAGCGAGATACCGCTGAAGAGGACGGTTCCGGCGTACGACGTCGTGCAGGCGTTCAGCGATCTCACCACCACGACGGAGAAGGTCGACACCGACCAGTTGGCGAAGGCCCTGGACACCATCTCCACCACGTTCCGGGACTCGCCCGCCGAGGTACGGGCATCCATCAAGGGCCTGTCGAAGATCTCCCGTACGGTCGCCTCGCGCGACAAGGCGCTGGGCGAACTCCTCGACCACGCGAACGGTGTCACGGGCGTACTGGCCGAGCACTCCGAGGACTTCACCGCGCTGGTCAAGGACGGCGACCAGCTGTTCAGGGAGATCAGCAAGCGGCGCGAGGCGATCCACAAGCTGCTGAAGAGCTCCGCGGTGCTCGGCATCGAGCTCTCCGGCCTGGTCGAGGACAACGACAAGGAGATCGGGCCGGCGCTCAAGGGCCTGAACACCGTGGTGCGGATGCTCGAACGGAATCAGTCGAGCCTCGACCGGAGCGTCAAGCTGCTCGCGCCGTACGTCCGGGTCTTCAGCAACACCCTCGGCAACGGCCGCTGGTTCGACAGCTACGTCCAGAACCTGGTCGCCGCTCCGGTGGTGCCGCGCACGGGAGGCACGCAGTGAAGAACCTGAAGAGGCGCGTGGCCGTGGTCACCGCACTCGCCCTCGTCGCCGCGCTCACCTACGTGCTGTGGCCGCGCTCCGAGTCCGTGCACGTGACCGCGTATTTCCCGCGCACGGTCGGCATCTATCCCGGCTCTGACGTCCGCGTCCTCGGCGTCCGGATCGGCGAGGTCGAGAAGATCACGCCGGAGGGCGACCGGGTACGGGTGGAGCTGGAGTACGGCGAAGGGCGCAAGGTCCCGGCGGAGGCCAAGGCCGCGATCATCAACTCCTCGGTGGTCAGCGACCGTTACGTGCAGCTGCTGCCGGTGTATCGGAAGGGCCCGGTGCTACGCGACGGTGACGTCATCCCCGAGACGCGGACGGCCGTGCCGGTCGAGCTGGACCGCGTCTTCGACAGTCTGCACACGACGGCCGACGCGCTCGGCCCCAACGGCGCCAACAAGGACGGCTCGCTGTCGCGGCTGCTCGGGGTGAGCGCGGACAACCTCGACGGCCAGGGCGAGAACCTCAACCAGACGGTCGAAGACCTCTCGCAGGCCGTCACCACGCTGTCCGACGGCCGCAGGGACCTGTTCGGCACGGTACGGAACCTGCAGGTGTTCACGGCTGCGCTGGCCGCCGACGACAAGAGCGTGCGGTCCTTCAACACCAGCCTCGCCGAGGTCGCCGAGCAGCTTTCGGGCGAGCGCAAGGACCTCGCGGACGCGCTGCGGAACCTGGGAACGGCGCTCGGCGACGTGTCCGCCTTCGTGAAGAACAACAAGAAGTCGCTGACTTCGAACGTGAAGGGCCTCAGCAAGGTGACCAAGGTGCTCGTCACCCAACGGGCCGCTCTGGCCGAGCTGTTGGAGGTCGCTCCCACAGGTCTGTCGAACCTGAACGACGCCTACAACCCGTCCTCGGGCACCCTCGACACCCGCAACAACGCCCAGCAGGCGCAGGATCCGGCCTCGCTGCTGTGCTCCGTGCTGAAGACGACCGGCGACGAAGGCGGCAAGAACCCCGACTGCAAGGAGCTGAAGGATCTCTTCGACTCCCTGCCGAAGGTGCCTCAGGGCTCCGCGGTGACGGGAACGGTCGACCGGACGCTCGGCGGGATTCTGGGGGCGAGCGCATGACCGCACTGCGCAAGGCCGGGGCGGTCGCGTGGGCCGCGGTCGGCTCGCTGCTGCTCTCCGGCTGCGAGTTCAACGGCTGGTACGACGTCCAGCTGCCCGGCGGAGCCGCCGCCGACGGCCACGCGTACCACGTCACCGTCGAGTTCCGCGACGTCCTCGACCTGGTGCCGCAGTCGGCGGTGAAGGTCAACAACGTGACCGTGGGCGCGGTCGAGAAGGTCGAACTGGACGGCTGGCACGCGCGCGTACGGCTGCGGGTCGCCGACTCGGTGAAGCTGCCCGCCAACGCGGTCGCGGAGCTGCGGCAGACCAGCATGCTCGGCGAGAAGTACGTCGCGCTCTCCGCCCCGTCCGGCACGGCGCCCGTGGGGCGGCTCGCCGACGGCGACCGCATCCCGCTGTCCCGCAGCGGCCGCAATCCGGAGATCGAGGAGGTGCTGTCCGCACTGTCCGCGCTGCTCAACGGCGGCGGAGTGGCCCAGCTCAAGACGATCACCGTGGAGCTGAACAAGGCCCTGAACGGCCGGGAGAACCGGGTCAGATCGCTGCTCAAGGAGCTGAACACGTTCATCGGCGGTCTGGACGACCAGCGGAAGGACATCGTCCACGCCCTCGAGGCCGTCGACCGGCTCGCGGGGCGGCTCGGCAAGGAGAAGACGACGATCGCCCAGGCCGTAGACGCGATGCCACCCGCCCTGAAGGTCCTGGCCGACCAGCGGCGCGATCTGACGAGGATGCTCACCGCCCTTTCGAAGCTCGGCGAGACAGGATCCAAGGTGGTCACGGCGTCGCACGACGACACGGTCGCGAACCTCAAGCAGCTGCGGCCGATCTTGCAGCAGCTGAACAAGGCAGGCGACGATCTGCCCAACTCTCTGGAGTTGCTGACCACTTACCCCTTCCCGCGCAACGTGGTGGACGCCGTCAAGGGTGACTACGTCAACCTCGACATCACCGCCGACCTCGATCTGTCGGACCTGTACGGGAACGTGACGGACGGCAGCTCCGGGCGGGGCAAGGGCGATTCCCAGAAGCCCGGCACTCCCGGCGTACCGCATCTCCCCGACCTGCCGAGCGTTCCGACGCCCACCACGCTGCCGAGCACACCGAGCCTGCCGTCGTCCCCCTCGGTGCCGTCGGTGCCGTCGGCCCCGTCGGGCGGCGGCGGTCCGTTGTGCCCGCCGGTGTGCACCAGCAGCTACACAACCGACGCGGAGCTGTCCGAGGGGATAGACCTCGCGCTCGCGGAGCTGATGCTGAAGGGGGTTCAGCCGTGATCACCCGTACGGTCAAGGCCCAGCTCCTGGCCTTCGCCACCGTCACCGCCGTCGGGGTGTCGTACGTCGGCGCCGAATACACCGGCCTGGTGGACGACGTCCTGGGCCGCGGCTACACCGTGCAGGCGGACTTCGCCGACTCCGGAGGCATCTTCCAAGGCGCCGAGGTCACCTACCGCGGGGTGCCGGTGGGCCGCGTCGGCGCACTGCGGCTGACCGGCTCCGACGGCGTCTCGGTCTCTCTGGACATCAAGGACGGCGCGCCACGCATCCCGGCGGACACCCTCGCCGTGGTGGCGAACCGTTCGGCGGTGGGCGAGCAATACGTAGATCTCCAGCCACGTACTTCGCATGGCCCATACCTCCTCGACGGCAGCGCCATCCCGCGCGGCAGCACGCGCGTGCCACTGCCCACGACGGACCTGGTCCTGAGCCTGGACCGGCTGGTGAACTCGGTCGGCAAGGACGATCTACGGGTCACCGTGGACGAGTTGGGCAAGGCCTTCTCGGGCACCGGCCCGAATCTGAGCCGACTGGTGGACTCGGGCAACGCGCTCGTGGAGTCGGCCTCCGAGTCACTCCCCCAGACGATCTCGCTGATCGAGGACTCGCGAAAGGTCCTCAAGACGCAGTCCGACCAGGGCTCGTCCATCAAGTCGTTCGCGCACGACCTGGCGGCTCTCACGGCACAGCTGAAGTCGAGCGACGGAGACCTGCGCAAGCTGATCGGCAACGCGACACCGGCCGCGCAGCAGGTGAACTCGCTGCTGAAGAACATCTCACCGCGGCTGTCGGTCCTGCTGGCCAACCTGATCAGCGGCGGCCAGGTCACTCTGGCCAACCTGCCCGGCGTGGAGCAGTCCCTGGTCACCTTCCCGGCACTGGTCGCGGGCAGCTACACGGTCGTCCCGGGCGACGGCACCACCCACTTCGGCCTGGTGGTGAACGCCGACGACCCGCCGCCGTGCACCCAGGGGTACGGCACGGCACGGCGCGACCCCTCGGACACCAGCCCGCGCGAGGCGAACACCGACGCGCGCTGCACGGCCCCGCGCGGAAGCAAGACGTCGGTACGGGGCGCGCAGAACGCCCCCGGCGCGTCGGCCGCTTCCGGCGATGCGAACCAGGCGGCGTACGTGACGCCGTACATCACGCCTTACGACCCGGAGACCGGCACCGCCACCGGCCCGGACGGCAGACCGGTCGAGATCGGCTCGACGGGCGGCCAACAGGCGGTGTTCGGAAAGGAGTCGTGGCAATGGCTGCTGGTAGGGCCGATGGCATGAGCGGGACCATGAACAGGACCATGAGCGTGACCGTGTCGGGCAAGACCCTGTCGAGCAGAGCGTGGTCGGGCAGGGCGTGGTCGGTGGCGCTCGCCGTGGCGACCGTCCTCACGACGGCGCTGACGATCTGGCTGATCCTTGGGCTCTACGACCAGCACGACAGGGCGCAGCGGCGCCAGGACATCCTGGCCGCGGCCCGCCAGTCGGCGCTGAACTTCACCTCGCTCGACTACCGGCACTACGACCGGGACAGCGCGAACGTCCTCCAGGGCGCCACCGGCGACTTCAAGAAGCAGTTCGCCGCGCAGACCGAGCAGCTGACCAAGCTCGTCGCCGCGAACGAGTCCGTGTCCGAGGGCCAGGTCCTCGACGCGGGCATCGTCCGCTCCGACGAGCACTCGGCCCGCGTCCTGGTGGTCGCCGACAGCAAGGTGACCAACACCGCCGCCCCCAAGGGCGAGGCGCGCACCTATCGGCTGCAGTTCGACCTGGTGCACCGAAACGGCCGCTGGCTGACCTCCGACGTCGAGTTCGTCGGCTGACCGCGCCCTCCCCGCCATACGACCCATGAGGACATGAGGAGTAAGACCGTGGCGAAGACGACCACCCGAAGCCGCGGCTCCGGTTCCGGATCCGGCACCCGGCACACCATGACCGCGGCCGCCCGCGCGGCGGCCAAGCGCGCGGAGCGCGGCCACCTCGAACCGGACCCGGCGTCCACCGACGAGGAGGTCCCGGGACGGCCCGAGGCACCGACCGCGGGACGCACCGTGCTCATCGAGGCCCCCGATGAGGACGGCTGGGACGACCCGCCCGAGCCCTCGCCGGAGTGCTTCGAGGAGGACCCACCGCAGGAGGAGGGCGAGCCCGGCCCCGGTACGGCTGCGCGGCACGGTCGGCGGCGGCTGCTCACCGCCGCCCTGTGTGTCCTGCTCCTGGCGGGCCTGGTCGCGGCCGCCGTTCTCGGGTGGCGCTACCGGGAGGGCGTGCGGGCCGAACAGGCACGCGGTCAGGCACTCGCGGCCGCACTCCAGGCGGCGCCAGTCGTGCTGTCGTACGACTACAGGCACCTGGACCGTGACTTCGCCGCGGCCCGCGCCCGGCTCACCGGGCACTTCCGTGACGAGTACCGGAAGACCACCACGACGGTGGTCGGGCCGACGGCCAGGAAGTACCACGGGGTGGTGAAGGCCACGGTGGCGCAGCCCACCGGCGGCTCTCCGGCGGCCTCCGTGATCTCGGCCTCGGCCGACCGGGCCGTGGTCCTCCTCTTCGTCAACCAGGTGACCACGAGCACCCAGGTCTCGGGCTCCCGCGTGGACCTGAACCGGGTGCGGATGACGGTGGCCCTTACGTCCGACGGCTGGAGGGTGAGCGGGGTCGACGCGCTCTGACATCCGCTTCTTCCGGGGGCTGAAGGGCAGACGAGGCGGGTTGCATGCCGGGGACGGCTGCGCGATTCGTCGATACGGCCTCTGAGCTGTGCGGACGTCTCGCGTGACCAGAGGCGGTGCAGATGGCGTGCACTGCACGGGCCTGTTCGGCGAGGGTGAGCCACTCCGCCGTCTAACACGGCAAGCCCCGAAAGACCGGAAAGGGTCTCCGGCGCAGGTCAGAGGCCCTTTCCGAGGTAAAGTCGCAGGTGGCGGCAGACGAGTCGGGCTGTACGCCGGGTTCTGTCGCCCGGTCGCCTCGCGGCGGCCGGGGAGACGGCCATCCATCTAGGACCGGCGTTGCCGCCGGTCTCGTGCGGTCTACCCGCGGACTCGGGCGGGCAGCCCTCGAACGTCCGCGCAGAAACACCGAGGTGCTTCCTTTTGACCTTGCTCCAGGTGGGGTTTACCTAGCCGCCTGAGTCACCTCAGGCGCTGGTGGTCTCTTACACCACCGTTTCACCCTTACCGAGGACCGAGGTCCCCGGCGGTCTGTTTTCTGTGGCACTGTCCCGCGGGTCACCCCGGGTGGCCGTTAGCCACCACCTTGCCCTGTGGAGCCCGGACGTTCCTCGGGAAGGTCCGCAAGGACCTCCACGCGGCCGTCCGCCCGGCTCGTCTGCCGTGTGGACCATGGTACCGGGCGTGGGGTGCGCCTCGGGCCGGCCGTGGCGAGCACAGAGCCGGCCAGGATGAGAGCGAACGCGGCGAGGACGCCGGGGGTCAGGCGTTCGTCGAGGAAGAGGGCGCCCGCGGCGACGGCGACGGCCGGGTTGACGTACGTGATCACCGTCGCCCGCGTCGGGCCCGCCTCCTTGATCAGTTCCAGGAAGGCCACGAAGGCGACGGCGGTGCAGATGACGCCGAGGCCGGCGAGGGCGGCCAGGATCTGCGGGGAGGGGAGCCCGGAGGGGTGGGTGACGGCTGCCGCGGGGGCGTAGACCAGGGCCGCCAGGGTCAGGCACGCGGCCGTGAGGTGGAGCGAGGGGACGTTCTTGAGGTGGCGGGCGGCTATGACGGGGGCGGTGGCGTACCCGATCACCGTCAGCAGTACCTCGGCGAGCGAGCGGGCGTCGCCGCCGGTCAGGTGTGGGACGGTGAGGACCGCGACGCCGGACAGGCCGAGGGCCAGGCCGGTCGTCCTGCGGGCGCCGAGGCGTTCCGTGTCGCCGAAGAGGCGGGCCGCGGCCACGCCGACGATCGGCACCCCGGCGATCAGCAGGCCCGCCGTGGAGCTGGAGAGGTGGCGCTCGGCGTCCGTGAGGGTCCACCACGGGACCATGATCTCGATGCACGCGAAGGCCAGCATGGGGCGCCAGTGGGTTCGTATGGTCCGGCCAAAACCGGTAAGGCCCCCTTGGCGGATCGCGAAGGGGAGCAGCAGCGCTGCGCCCACCGCGCAGCGAGTGAACACCACCGTCGACGGGGACACGCCGTCCACCGCCACTTTGATCATCAGGTAGGGGATGCCCCAGACCACTCCCATCAGGGAGAACAGGAACCAGCCGCGTGCAGTCATGGGGGGAGTTTCGGCCGCCCGGCGGTCAGCTGTCTTGAACGCTGTTGCGCTACGCCGTCGGCGACACGCTTGTCCGGTACGCCGCCGGGGTCACCCCGAGCACCCTGCGGAACCAGCGCGTCAGGTGCGCCTGGTCCGCGAAGCCCACGAGCGGGGCGACCTCGGCGGGGCGCAGGCCGCTCTCCAGCAGGGCGCGGGCCCGGTTCACCCGGTGCTGGGCGAGCCAGGCGTAGGGCGGTATCCCCATCGTCGTACGGAAGGCGCGCAGGAGCTGGTAGCGGGAGAGGCCCAGGTCGGTGGCGAGGGAGGCGAGTGACGGGGGTGCCAGGAGTTCGTCGGCGAGGCGGTCGCGTACGGCGTGGGCTATGTGGGCCGCTCCCGGGACCGTGTCGCACGCCGGGCGGGCCGTGGAGTGGCGGCGGGCGAGGGCGGCCAGCAGCCAGGGGAGGCGGGACTCGGCCTCCAGTGGGTCGGGGCAGGCGCTCAGGTCCGTGTGGGCGGTGCGCAGGGCGGCGGCCAGTTCGGGGTCGTCGAGGACGGGATCCCGGAAGTGCGGGGGGCTGCCCAGAACGCCCTCGGTGAGCAGGGAAGGCTCGGCGTACAGGGCCCGGTAGGCGTAGCCGTCGGAAGCGGCCGGGCCGCCGGTGTGCATCTCGCCCGGAGCCAGGACGACGATCGAGCCGGGGCCGGTGCGGATGCGGCCGCCCCGGTAGTCGATGATCTCGGAGCCGCCGACGCAGACTCCGATGGTGTACTCGTCGTGGGCGTGCGGTGCGTAGCGGTGCTGGTCGAAGTGTGCGGTCAGCAGGTCGAGGGGCGGACCGTCACGGCCGAGAGTGGCCCGGGTCCAGCGGGCCTCTTCACGTCGTGCACTCATGGCCGCCTCCCCGGTCGGTCTCGTCAGGAGTGCAACGCCGCCGGCCCGCGTTTCCATGCCGCCGAGGATCTCCTCGCTTGACCCTGCCGCAACGTCAACGTTTCTACTGAGGGCATGCGAATCGGAGAACTCGCCGTCGCCGTAGGTGTCACCACGCGGACGGTGCGGCACTACCACCATCTCGGGCTGTTGCCGGAGCCCGAGCGGCGCCCCAACGGCTACCGGGACTACACGCTGCGGCACGCCGTCGTGCTCGCCCGGATCCGGCGGCTGACCGAGCTGGGACTGGGGCTCGCCGAGGTGCGGGACGTGCTCGCGGACGACGCGGGGCGCGATCTCGCCGAAGTGCTCGAGGAGCTCGACGCCGATCTCGCCCGTCAGGAGGCGGCGATCCGGGAGCGGCGGGAGCGGCTGCGCGCCCTGCTGGACCGGGACGGGAACCTGCCCGCCGAGGGCCCCGTCTCCCCCGAACTGGCCGCGCTGCTCACGGGGATGGCGCACGGCCCCGAGTCCCCCATGGCCGCCAGGGACCGCGAGGTGCTCGCTCTGATCGACACCGTGGCCTCGCCCGAGAACCGGAAGCGGCTGATGGCAGCGCTGGGCAGCGCCTTCGAAACGCCCGCCGCCGTGGCGCGGGCGCACGAGGTGTACGCGCTCCTCGACGCGCTCGCCGACGCCGACCCGGACGACCCTGCCGACCCGCGCGTGGACGAGGCGGCCCGGGTACTCGCCGGCTGCCTGCCCGATTCCCTGCTCCAGGAGGCCGACCTCGCTCCCGGCCTCGACGACAGCTTTCTGCGCGCCCTCTACGCCGACGTCGCCCCGGCCCAGGCGGAGGCGATCCGGCGGGCGATGCGGATGTTCACGGAGCGCGGGCGATGAGGATCGTGCGCGCCCTCGTACGGCATGAACTGCGCTTGTTCGCGAGCCTGTTGCTGTGGGTGACCCTGCGGACGCACGGCACGCGCGACGGGCGCCCCTTCGGTCACGCGCGGGGCCAGGGCACCATGATGTGGGGGCTCGCCTTCGTGTGCGTCGTCGAGACGGCCGGGATGGCGGTGCTGCTGCGCGGATGGCCGGTCGTACACGCGGTCGTTCTCCTCCTCGACGTCTACACCGTGCTGATGGTCGTCGGCATACACGCGGCCTGCGTGACGCGCCCGCACATCCTCGACTCCACGTACCTGCGCGTCCGCGACGGCGCGCACGTGGATCTGCGGATACCCGTGGCGGACATCGCGGTGGTGCGCCGCGAGCTGCGCACCACGCACGAGCACGCCGAGGGCGAACTGAACCTCGCCGTGGGCGCCCAGACCGACGTGACCATCGAACTGGCCGCCCCCGTAACGCACTTCAGCTTCCTGGGCAGGGAGCGTCGGGTCCGTCTCGTGCGGCTGCACGCGGACGACCCCGACGAACTCGTACGGGCCCTCACGCGGGCGCGAACTGCACCTTCGCCGTGCCCGGGTCTGCCTGGGTGAGGCGGACCCGCAACCGCTCCCCCAGCGGCAGCGTCACCGTGCCGCCCTCGATGCGGGCGACGACCGCGGGTGACTCCAACTGAACTGTGCCGACCGTGGGTCGACGATCCATCACATCCACCACACTCCCGTCGAAGATGTCCCCGACCCGGTCCTTGAGGAGCGCGGCCTCGACGATGTCGACGCACTCGCGTTCCACGACGCCGGCGCGTCGGGAGCCCTCGGCCATCTCCTTGGGAAGGGTGTCGAGGGCGGCGAGAACCCAGTCGGGGGGCGGTTCGTCCGCGGCGGCGGCCAGGCAGATTTCCGAGGCGTAGCGGTCGACGAGACGGCGCAGGGGGGCCGTGCAGTGGGCGTAGGGCGCGGCCACGGCGGCGTGGGAGGTGACGTCGGGGAGGACGCCACCCCGGAACACCGTGTAGCCCGCGCCGCGCAGCAGCGTCGTGCACTCCTGGAGGAAGGCGGCGTGGCGCGGCAGATGCGGGTCGAGGGAGCGGACGAGCCGCGCGTACGAGACGTGGTGCGGCCAGTCGATGTGCAGGGCCCTGGCCGTGCGGCGAAGGCGGCCGACCGCGCCATCGGGGGCGGCGGGTAGCGTGCGCAGGACGCCGGTGCCGTGCGCGAGCATCAGGTCGGCCGCCGCCATCCCGGTGAGCAGGGAGATCTGCGCGTTCCAGGCGTCGGCGGGGAGCGGGGCGCGATAGACGAGTTCGTACGTCCCGTCCGTCTCGACGATCTCCTGCTCGGGGACGTTGAGGGAGATCCCGCCGCGCTCCACCTCCAGGCGCTCGCGCAGCGTCCCGATGTCCTTGAGGAGGGCGAGCGGCTCCTCCGCCGTGCCGCCGTCGATCGACTTCTGTACGTGCGCGTAGTCGAGCTTGGCGCGGCTGCGGACGAGGGCCCGGCGTACGCCGACGCTCTCCGTGCGGCCGTCCGCGTCCAGGTCGATCGTCCAGAGCACGGCCGGGCAGGTCTGGTCCGGCAGGAGGCTGGCGGTGCCTTCGGAGAGCCGGGCCGGATGGAGGGGGACCTTCTCGTCCGGGAAGTAGAGGGTCGTCACGCGGCGGTGCGCCTCGGCGTCGAGGGCGCCGCCGGGGGCGAGGAAGGCGGCGACGTCGGCGATCGCGTACCGGACGCGGTAGCCGCGGCCGTTCTCACGGCGGGACAGGTGCATCGCCTGGTCGAGGTCGCTGGACGTCGGCGGGTCGATGGTGAACAAGGGGATGTCCGTCGCGTCGTGGGGAGGCAGGCGGGGTGGCCGGGCGGCCTCCTCCAGTACGCCGGGCGGGAAGCTCGCGGGCACACCCAGCTCGGTCCGCAGAGCGCACAGGGCGGCCTGCAGAGGAGCCCCCGGTACGCAGATGGCGCGGATGTGGCGGCACGGCATGGGTCGAGCGTAGGTCGCGTGCCTGCGAGCGGCACCCCGAGCGTGCGGACGTCCGGGCGGCGCCCGAGCGTGCGGACATACGGGCGGCGCCCCGAGCGTCCGGACAAACGGGCAGCGCCCCGAGCATCCGAACAAACGGGCAGCGCCCCGAGCGTCCGAACAAACGGGCAGCGCCCCGAGCGCGTTCGACGTCCGGGAGGACCCCTTAGGCTGGCGCCGGGCCATACCCACCGTTAGGAGAACACCACCGTGCTCGTGCTGCTGCCGCCTTCCGAGGGCAAGGCGCCCTCCGGCCGGGGAACCGCGCTGAAGCTGGAGTCGCTGTCCCTGCCCGGGCTCACCGAGGCACGTCAGGCGGTCCTCGACGAGCTGGCCGAGCTGTGCGCGGGTGACGAGGAGAAGGCCCGCGAGGTGCTCGGGCTGAGCGAGGGCCTGCGCGGCGAGATCGCCAAGAACACGGAGCTGCGCACCTCGGGCGCGCGCCCGGCCGGGGAGATCTACACGGGAGTGCTGTACGACGCCCTGGACCTGGCCTCGATGGACACGGCTGCCAAGCGGCGCGCGGGCCGCTCGCTGCTCGTCTTCTCCGGGCTGTGGGGCGCGGTCCGGGTCACGGACAAGATCCCGTCGTACCGCTGCTCGATGGGAGTCAGGCTGCCGGGGCTCGGGGCGCTGGGCGCGCACTGGCGTACGCCGATGGCCGCCGCGCTCCCCGAGGCGGCCGGCGACGGGCTGGTGCTCGACCTGCGGTCCTCGGCGTACACGGGCGCGTGGAAGCCGAAGGGCGAGGTCGCCGGGCGGACGGCGACGGTCCGGGTGCTGCACGCGCCCACCCGGAAGGTGGTCAGCCACTTCAACAAGGCGACGAAGGGGCGGATCGTGCGGAGTCTGCTGGCAGCGGGCGCTGCGCCCGCCGGTCCGGCGGAGCTCGTGGAGGCACTGCGGGACCTCGGGTACGAGGTGGAGGTGTCCCCGCCCGCGCGGGCGGGGACGGCCTGGGCGCTGGATGTGCTGGTGAACGAGGTGCACTAGAGGTGCGCCATAGGCATGGTTGCAACATGCGCAACGCTCTTTGCGCATGTTGCACGACGAGGGCACGATGAGCCCATGAGCTCACCGCTGCCCTCGGTTCCCGCCGCCTCCGTGCTGGATCTCGCGCCCGTGGTTCCCGTCGTCGTGGTGAACGAGGTCGAGGACGCCGTACCCCTGGCTGCGGCACTCGTCGCGGGTGGGCTGCCCGCGATAGAGGTGACCCTGCGGACGCCCTGCGCTCTCGACGCCATCCGGGCGATCGCGGACGGGGTGCCGGGCGCGGTGGTCGGCGCGGGCACCGTCATCACGCCGGCGCAGGTGACGGAGTGCGTGACCGCGGGCGCCCGTTTCCTGGTCAGTCCCGGCTGGACCGACGTACTGCTCGATGCCATGAAGGCGTCCGGGGTGCCGTTCCTGCCGGGGGTGTCCACGACCTCGGAAGTGGTGGCGCTGCTGGAGCGCGGGGTGCGGGAGATGAAGTTCTTCCCGGCGCAGGCGGCGGGCGGCACGGCGTACCTCAGGTCGCTCGCCGGACCGCTGCCGCAGGCCCGGTTCTGCCCGACGGGCGGTATCGGCCCCACCTACGCGCCGGACTACCTCGCCCTCCCCAACGTCGGCTGCGTGGGCGGGACGTGGATGCTTCCCGAGGACGCGATCGCGGCGAAGGACTGGGGGCGCGTGGAGGGCCTGGCGCGCGAGGCGGCCGCGCTCAGGCCACGCGGATGACGACCTTGCCGAAGGCCACACCTGACTCGTAGTGGCGGAACGCCTCGTGGACCTCGTCGAAGCCGAAGGCCCGGTCGATGACCGGACGGGTGCCGTGCAGGGTGAGGGCCCGGTTCATGGACTCGAAGTGAGTACGGCTACCGACGAAGAGCCGCCGCATCGTCACCAGGCTCGACGCGAGCGCGTCCGTCGTGATCTCCAGGGAGGCCTTGCGCGGGCTGTTGGCGCTGACCAGGACGATCCTGCCGTAGAGCGCCGAGACGCGGACCGACTGCTCGATCGTCTCCGGGCCCACGGTCTCGACGACGAGGTCCACGCCGCGCCCGCCCGTGAGGTCGCGGACCGTCTGTCCCCACGCGGGGTGGTCGGCGTACCGCACGATGTGGTCGGCGCCCAGGGCCTTGAGTCGCTCGGCCTTCTCCGGGCTCGATGTCGTGGCGACGACCTCGGCGCCCAGCAGCTTCGCGAACTGTACGGCGAACAGCGAGAGCGCGCCCGTGCCGAGTGTCAGCACCGTCTCGCCGGGGACCACCGCCTCGCCGCCGGTCAACGCGTGCCAGGCCGTGACGCCCGCGCAGGGCAGGCAGGCGGCCTCCTCCCAGCCCAGGTGGTCGGGCACCCGCACCGCCGCGTTCTCGTCGAGGCACGCGTACTCGGTGAGCATGCCGGGCAGGGTGGCGCCGGGCTGGTCGGTCAGCGCGGGCGTGATCCGGCCGTCGGTCCACTTCGGGAAGTACGTGCTCGCCACCCGGTCCCCGACCGCGAACCGGGCCACCTCCGCACCCACCGCGACGACTTCGCCCGCGCCGTCACTCACCGGGATCACGTCCGGCACGGCCTTCAGCGGATAGGTCCCCTTCAGGATCAGCAGATCGCGCTTGTTGAGGGAGACGGCGCGGACGCGGACGAGGATGTCGCGGGGGCCGGGCCCGGGGCGGTCCGTCTCGCGCGCGGCGGTGCCGTCGACGGTGCCGGGCGTTTCGAGGTGGTAGGCGCGCATGTCGGCTCCCTGGGGTGTGCTCCGTGGATACGTCCATGCTGCTCGGACGGGGTAGGCCGCTCAATTCCCGGTGAGGTATGGCGGGACTGTCGTACCCGTGACGTACAACTGAGCCATGACCATCAGCACCGCGGCCGCCTCGGTGACCGAACCACCGCCCTTCGCCCGCGAGTTGCTGCGCTGGCGCACCGCCCGCCGGGTCAGCCAGCTGGAGCTCGCCTCCCGGGCGGGGACGACCCAGCGGTACGTCAGTTTCATCGAGCGCGGACGGTCGGTGCCCGGCAGGGAGATCGTGATCCGGCTCGCCGAGTCGCTCGGCCTGACGCTGCGGGAGCGCAACTCGCTTCTGCTGGCGGCCGGTTACGCGCCCGCGTTCGCCGAGTCACCGCTCGACGCGGTCGCGCTGAAACCCGTACGGGAGGCGCTGGACAGCATCCTCGAAGGGCATCTGCCGTATCCGGCGGTGGTGGCCGGGCCGCGGGGTGAACTCGTCGCGGCGAACCAGGCGTTCGACGTGCTCACCGAGGGCGCGGACCCCGCGCTGCTCGCGCCGCCCGTCAATGTGCTGCGGCTCGCGCTGCATCCGCGCGGGATGGGCTCACGGGTGGTGAACCTGGACGCGTGGGGGCAGCACATCGTGGAGAACCTGCGGGCCCGTGCCGTGCGCAGTCCCGATCCCCGACTCGGCTCCCTGGCCGATGAGTTGGCGGACTACGTACCGGCGAGTGAGCCCGGCGCCGACTATCTCGGCTTCGCCGTGCCGCTGCGACTGCGGTGCGCGGAGGGTGAGTTGAGACTGCTCACCACGCTGACGTCGTTCGCGACCGCGGTCGACGTGACGCTCGCCGAGCTCCACCTGGAGGCCTTCCTCCCGGCGGACCGGGAGACCGCCGAGATCCTCCGGGCCCGGGCCGCTCAGCGCAGGTGACCCCCGGACCCGGGCCGCTCAGCGCAGGTGACCCCCGGACCCGGGCCGCTCAGCGCAGGTGCCCCCCGGACCCGGGCCGCTCAGCGCAGGTGACCCCCGGACCCGGGCCGCTCAGCGCAGGTGAGAGGTGTCGTTGAAGAGGCGCAGGCTGGCGTTGCCGTCCGCGTAGTAGGCCACCGCCGACAGGGAGGCCGCGGACAGCTCCATCCGGTACAGGGACTCCGGCGGAGCACCGATCGCGAGCCGTACGAGGGTCTTGATCGGGGTGACGTGGCTGACGAGCAGGACGGTGCGGCCCGCGTAGGAGGCGATGAGCTTGTCGCGGGTGGTGGCGATACGGCGGGCGGTCGCCGCGAAGCTCTCGCCGCCGCCGGTCGGTTCGGCCTTCGGGGAGGCGAGCCAGGTCTTCAGGTCGTCGGGATACCGCTCCTGCACTTCGGCGAAGGTGAGTCCCTCCCAGGCACCGAAGTCCGTCTCGCGCAGGCCGTCCTCGATGGCGACGTCCAGTCCCAGGCGGGCGGCGACGACGGCGGCGGTCTGGCGGGTACGGGTGAGTGGCGACGCCACGATCGCCTCGACGGTGCCGCGCGCGGCCAGCGCGGCGGCGACGCGCTCGGCCTGTTCCCGGCCCACGTCCGAGAGCGACGGGTCGGTGCCGCCGCTGCCGGAGAATCGCTTCTGGGGGGTGAGGGGGGTCTCGCCGTGGCGCAGGAGCACGAAGGTGGCGGGGGCGCCCATGTCGGGGGCCGCGCCCCAGCCTACGGTCGGTTGCGGGGCGGTGGCCACGTGCTGCGCGGCCCGCACATCGGCGTCGGCCTTCACGGCTTCGCCGCCGGGAGTCGTAGGAGTGCGGGGCTGTGGGGGCTGGTCGCGCAGTTCCCCGCGCCCCTGAAGGGGCGCCCGCGAACCCTGCGCCTCCAGTTCCGCCGTCGATGTCGACGGCGACCACTGCTCGCCCCGCTTGCCCGCGTCCATCGCCTCGTTGGCCAGTCGGTCCGCGTGCTTGTTCTGTTCGCGCGGCATCCACTCGTAGGTGATCCGGTCCGGCGGGAAGACGCGGGCCGCCTCCGCGGCCAGGGGCTTCATGTCCGGGTGCTTGATCTTCCAGCGGCCGGACAACTGCTCGACGACGAGCTTGGAGTCCATCCGGACCCGGACGCGCGCGGCCGGGTCCAGTTCGTGGGCGGCGCGCAGGCCCGCCACCAGGCCCCGGTACTCGGCGACGTTGTTGGTGGCGAAGCCGATGTACTCGGCACACTCCGCCAGCGTCTCCCCGGTGGCCGCGTCGATGACCACGGCGCCGTAACCCGCGGGCCCCGGGTTGCCCCGGGAACCGCCGTCGGCCTCGACGATGAACTCCCGCACGCCCCGCGCCCCTTACAGACCGGACTCGGACGTACGCACCAGGATGCGGCGGCAGTTCTCGCAGCGCAGCACGGTGTCCGGGGAGGCCGCCTTCACGTCGTTGACCTCGGTGATGTTGAGCTCCAGGCGGCAGCCCTCGCAACGGCGCTGGTAGAGCCGCGCGGCGCCGACGCCGCCCTGCTGCTGGCGCAGCTTGTCGTAGAGCTTCAGCAGGTCGGCGGGGACGGAGGCCGCGACGACCTCGCGCTCCTTCGTCGCCGAGGCGGCCTCGCCGTCGAGGGACTCGAAGGCGGCGTCCCGGCGGGCGGTCGCGTCGTCGATCTTCGACTGCACGGAGGAGGTCCGCCCGGTCAGCTCGGCGACCCGCTCCTGCGCGGACTCACGGCGCTCCATGACCTCGAGGACGACGTCCTCCAGGTCGCCCTGCCGCTTGGCGAGGGAGGTGATCTCGCGCTGGAGGTTCTCCAGGTCCTTGGGGGAGGTGACGGCACCGGAGTCCAGGCGCTGCTGGTCGCGGTTGGCGCGCTGGCGCACCTGGTCCACGTCCTGCTCGGCCTTGATCTGCTCGCGGGCGCAGTCGCTCTCCTCTGTCTGCGCGGCGACGAGCAGGTCGCGCAGCTGCGTGAGGTCCTTGTTCAGCGACTCGATCTCGGCGTGCTCGGGAAGGGACCTGCGCTTGTGCGCGAGCTGCTGCAGGCGTACGTCGAGGGCCTGGACGTCGAGAAGTCGGATCTGGTCGGCGGGCGCGGCGTTCAGTTGGGGGCTCCCATTGCGTTAGGTGTTTCGGTGGACGCCGCGTGGGCGGTCCAGGGGTCGGTGACCGTCTTGGAGACGTGGACCCGCAGGCCCCATCCCTTGCGGTCGGAGATCTCGTCGAGCTGGGCGGCGGCCAGCTCGCACCAGGGCCACTCGGTGGCCCAGTGCGCCGCGTCGAGCAGCGCGAGAGGACTGTGGGCGCGGGCCTCCGATGCCGGGTGGTGGCGCAGGTCCGCGGTGAGGAAGGCGTCGACGCCGGAGGCGCGCACGTCGTCGAAGAGGCTGTCGCCGGAGCCGCCGCTGACCGCGACGGTCCGTACGACCGACTCCAGGTCACCGGCGACGCGGATGCCCTGCGCGGTGGCGGGCAGTCGCCCGGCGGCGCGCGCGGCGAGTTCACGGACGGTCAGCGGGTGGTCCAGCTCACAGACGCGGCCGAGGCCGCGGCGGCCCTCGGGGTCGGTGGGATCCGGCACGAGCGGCCGTACGACCCGGAGGTCGAGTGCCCCGGCGAGGGCGTCGCTGACTCCCGGGTCGGCGCGGTCGGCGTTGGTGTGGGCGACATGCAGCGCGATGTCGTTCTTGATGAGGGTGTGCACGACCCGGCCCTTGAAGGTGTCGGCCGCGACCGTCGTCGTCCCGCGCAGATAGAGCGGATGGTGGGTGACCAGCAGGTTCGCGCCCAGCTTCACCGCTTCGTCGACGATTTCCCGAACGGGGTCGACGGCGAACAGGACCCGGGTGATCTCCTGGTCGGGCTCGCCGCACACGGTGCCGACCGCGTCCCATCCCTCGGCCCTCTCGGGGGGCCAGAGGGCGTCGAGCGCGGCGATGACTTCAGACAGACGGGGCACGGGGAAAAGGCTACCTGGCTTGGGCCGGTGCCCCACCGGTCGCGGGCCGGTCCCGGGGTGCGCGGCCAGGGGTCCCGGCGGCGGGCGGCGCCCGGTGATCCGGGCCCCACCGCCTTCTCCCCGCCCGGCTCAGCACACGCGTCCCCGTTCCCTCAGGCGAATCGCGGGACGGCCACCCTTATGTGTGAAGCGCCCGCCCGCCGGTCCCACGTCTGTGCGTACGAAAACTAGCTTCGTGGCCGGAGGTGACCGAACGATGACGGTCTGTGCCACCGAAGCTGCGGCGGAACCCGGGGACGAGCGGGCCACTGGCCCCGCAGACGTGCCCGCCCGCCCCGCGGATGCGACCGCGCGCCCCAGAGATGTGATCGCCCGCCCCACCTGTGTGATCGCCGCGGACGGAACCTACGCGGCCCGCCTCGCCCTCGACGGCGAATGCTGGTTCCCGGAGCGCTGGACGCTGGACGGCCCCGAGCCCTACGCCGTACCGCTGCCGTCCCACCAGCCGGAGGACCCCGGCACCGAGGTGCTGCCGATGACCGACGGGCGGGTGCTGATCCACCGCGTCACGGACGGGCGGCACACGTTCTCGCTGCTGTATCCGACCGGACCCGGCACCGGGGAGCTGCTTCTCGGCGCGGTGGAGTGCCACGACGAGGACACCCGGCTGTGGCTGCTGCCGCCCGCGCCGGACGGGGAGCACGCGTACGCCCTCGCCACGGGCCGGGACTCCACGGCGGTGTGGCTGGTGGCGGGCGGGGCCTTCGGGCCCGAGCACCTGGCCGAGGTGCCGGGCCGCTGTTCGGGCGGGGTCTGGCTGGACGGCACGGGGCGCCTGCTGGCCCTGGACCGCTGCCGGGACGGCCGGACCAAGACGGTGGTCGTCGACCTGGGGCGCGGCGGTGAAGTAACGCCACTGCTGCAGATCGCCGAGGACAGCGACGACCGGCTGCTGCTCGCGGACGCCGACAGCGGACTGCTGCTGATCCGCTCCGACGCGCCGTCCCCGGGCCACGACCGTCTCGGCTGGGGCGTCCTCGGCAGCACCCTGCCGATCCGCTTCCCCGACTGTCTGCGCGCCACCGACTGCGCGGTGACGCCGTTCGCGATCCAGCCGGGGCAGGTACTGACGCCGGAGCGCTGCGCGGTGGCCCTGCGCATCGACGGCCCGGCCGGCAGCTGGGTGGGCGTGTGGCGGCCGGAAGAACGCCAGGTCCACCATCTCCCACCCCCGGAGGGCTGGTTGGCGGGCACGGGCCTGTGGACCAGGGAGGGGGTCCTGCAACTGCCGTACGCGACGGGGGCGGTGCCGTGCGGGGTGACGAAGATGACGGCACCCGTCGCCGCGGTGACGTCACAGGCGCCCCCTCCGCCGGAACGGCCCGCGGCGCGCCCGGTCCCCCTCCAACAGGCACCTCTGAGCGGGCAGTCCCCTGTGAAGAGGCGGCCCCTTTCCGCCCGTCCGGCGCCGGAGTACGAGGCCGTCCGGACCGAAGAGGGGCCCGGGGGCGAGAACAGGTCACCCGCTCCCGTCCCCGCGTGAGCGACCGGTTAGAATCCCCCGGCTGCAAAGAAGGATCTTGTTGACGGGGTGAACACTTCCACATGAGCGAAACCAGCACCATGGAACCGCCGGCGACGGAGTGGATCGTGGCGAGGCCGATGCCCGCCGCCTTGGCCTTCTCCAGGCCCGCCAGATAGGCGTCC
Source organism: Streptomyces sp. NPDC007095 (assembly GCF_040634475.1). Lineage (NCBI taxonomy): Bacteria > Bacillati > Actinomycetota > Actinomycetes > Kitasatosporales > Streptomycetaceae > Streptomyces > Streptomyces sp. NPDC007095. The sequence continues at coordinate 22 of NZ_JBEYFS010000037.1, read as the reverse complement.
ATGACCTCGCGGTAGCGCTCCA
>NZ_JBEYFS010000036.1:0-64371 GCF_040634475.1 Streptomyces sp. NPDC007095 | reverse complement strand
GCCCTCGTACTGGACGTACTCGGGTCTGTGCCTGGTGCGGTGAGAGTGCGTGCATGGCGTCGCGGGGCAGACGGGAATTTGACGACAGGGCCTAGAGGATCACGTGGGGCAGGAAGCGGGCGTACTCGTCCGTGATCAGCCCGGACGACTCGCGAATGCCCAGACCGGCGGACTCCCCCTCCACCACCCAGGCGCCCAGGACCACGTGGTTGCCGTCGAACGCGGGCAGCGGGGCCAGCTCCTGGTAGCAGCAGGGCTCGTCCTCGCGTACGACGGGGGCGGCGCCCGGCGTGTGCACCGTCACCCCGGCGCCCTCGCGGCCGAGGAGCGGCTTGGCGACGTATCCCTGGGTGGTGGCCAGCTCCCGGGGTCCGTCGAGGTAGGCGGGGAGGAGGTTGGGGTGGCCCGGGTACAGCTCCCAGAGGACGGCGAGGAGAGCCTTGTTGCTGAGGAGCATCTTCCAGGCGGGCTCGATCCACAGGGTCGTACCCGTACCGCCGCCGTTGTCGAGGGTGTCCAGGACGTGGTCGGCGAAGCGGTCGGTGGTGAGCCACTCCCAGGGGTAGAGCTTGAAGCAGCTGCGGATGAAACGGAGCTGGTTGTCGACGAAGCGGCCGGAGAGGGGGTCCCAGCCGATCTCCTCCATCGAGATCCAGTCGGTGTCGAGGCCCGCCTGCTGCGCCGTCTCCTTCAGATACGCGACGGTCATGAGGTCCTCGCCGAGTTCGTCGGCGGCGGAGTGCGCGAAGTAGAGGGGGCTGCCCGGCGGGAGGAGGGCGGACTGCCTCTTCCACGCGGCGACGAGGCGTTCGTGGAGGGAGTTCCACTGATCGGCGCCGGGGAAACGGTCCTCCATCCAGAACCACTGGGGGCTCGCCGCCTCGACGAGGGAGGTCGGGGTGTCGGCGTTGTACTCCAGCATCCTGGCGGGGCCCGTGCCGTCGTAGCGCAGGTCGAAACGGCCGTAGACGGAAGGGAGTTCGCCGCGGCGCCGCCAGGCCTCGGCGACCGCGCGCACGACGCGCGGGTCGGTGATGCCGAGGTCGGCGAAACGGTTCTCCGTGACGATGTGCTCGGCCGCCGCCAGGCACATGCGGTGCAGTTCCTCGACGACCTCCTCCAGCGCCTCCACCTCCGGGAGCGAGAAGGCGTAGTACGCGCTCTCGTCCCAGTAGGGGCGCAGCGAGTCGTCCGGGTAGCGGGTCAGGGGGTAGATGAGGCCCTGTTGCTCGACGGTCTGCTGCCAGCCGGCGCGGGGCTCGATGGTGCGGCGTTCCATGGCGTACGGGTCCGATCGGTGCTGGGCGCGCGGCCTGCGGGTGCGGTGACGTGGTGTCGCGTCGCTCAGCCGCCGGAGCTGCCCTTGCCGCTGCCGAAGCCGCCGCGGTCGACGGAGTGGTGGCTGCCGCCGGTGCTGCCGCCGGATCCCTTGCTCGCCTTGGTGAAGGAGCCGCCGTCGATCCAGCCGCTCTTCTTCTTGCCGCCGTAGTACCAGCCGCTGCCGACCGAGGTCTTGGTGGTCTTGCAGTTCTTGTCGGCGACGACCTTGTAGCCCCTGGCCGAGGTGTAGCTGTCGCGGTCGACGCAGCGCTTGTCCGGCTCCGAGGAGCAGGCGGTGAGGGCCGCCGCGAGGAGTCCCATGCCGCCGAGCACGACCGTGCCCGAGCGCAGTTGCCGTCGTGTGTCCGCCATCTTCGATCCCCCGTTTGTCGTGACAGTGCGTTGTGTTGAGCGTCCTGGTGGGTGCCCTGCTGGGCGCAAGCGATCAGATTAGGGAAAAGCTCTGGCAGGTGGGCGGCAGTCCCCTCCTTTTCGGCGTCCCCTACAGTCACTTCGTGCTCTTTGGAATGGTGTGCGCACTTGGTGCGGCGGTCTGTTTCGGTACGGCGACGGTGTTGCAGGCGATCGCCGCGCGGGCGGCGGCCGACAGCGGCGGCTCGGGCGGGGACGCGGCGCTGCTGCTGCGGGCGCTGCGGCAGTGGCGGTATCTCGCGGGCCTCGCGCTGGACGGGCTCGGCTTCCTGCTGCAGATCGCGGCACTCCGCTCCATCCCCATCTACGCGGTCGGGGCGGCGCTGGCGGCGAGCCTCGCGGTGACGGCGGTGGTCGCGGCGCGGCTGCTGCATGTGCGGTTGAGCGGGGTGGAGTGGGCCGCGGTGGGGGTGGTGTGCGCGGGGCTGGCGATGCTCGGACTGGCGTCCGGGACGGAGGGCAGCGAGGCCGGGTCCATGACGCTGAAGTACTGGATGCTGGGGACCGCGGTGGTGGTGCTGCTGCTCGGTCTGGTGGGCGGGCGGATGTCCGGGCGGGGTCGGGCACTGGTCCTCGGCCTCGGGGCCGGGTTCGGTTTCGGCGTCGTGGAGGTGTCGGTACGGCTGATCGACGACCTCGCGCCCGCCACCCTGCTGACCAACCCGGCGACGTACGCGCTGCTCATCGGCGGAGGCGCCGCGTTCATCCTGCTGACCTCGGCGCTGCAGCGCGGCTCGGTGACGACGGCCACGGCCGGTCTGGTCATCGGTGAGACCATCGGACCGGCCCTGGTGGGGGTGATCTGGCTGGGCGACCGCACACGCGAGGGCCTGGCCTGGCTGGCCGTGCTGGGGTTCGTGGTGGCGGTGGCGGGGGCGTTGGCACTGGCACGGTTCGGGGAGGCGCCGGTGGAGGAGGGGTGACGGGGCGACGGGGCCAGCGTTGAGGCCTCGCCCTCGAACGCCGGGCACACCGAGGCCTTCAGGGGCGCGAGGAGCTACGCGGCCCCTGGTTCACACCGAGCCCGTCCGGGCAGCGGACGCTGCGACAGGCCGTCAGCCGCCGACGGGGCCGGTGTAGGTGCCGGGGTGCGTGGCGCCGTCCTGGAGCAGGACGCTGCCGCCGGGCCAGGCCAGGGTGGTCGAGGTGGTCTCGTTCGGCGGGGTGACGACGACCGAGGTGGCCTTGAACTCGGTGCCGCTGCCCTGGTTCCACGGCAGGAAGGTGATGGTGAACGTCGTGCTGCTGCCGGCGGCCAGGGTGACCTTCTTGGGCGTAGCGCCGCTGCGGGTCAGCGACCAGCTGCCGCCGGAGGACTTCAGGTCGACCCCGGGGAAGCCCTGGATGGTGCACGCGGCGGACGTCTTGTTCTTCAGCACCACGGCCAGCTGCTGCTGGTCGTCCGAGCTGCTGACCTTGCCGTCGCCGGCTCCGAACGAGAAGCCCAGCCCGGCGGTGTGGCAGCGGCTCGCGCCGGTGCCGCCACTGCTGCCGGTGCCACTGGCGCCGCCGGTGCTGGTGCCCGTACCGCCGCTGCCCGTGCTGCTGCCCGCGTCCTTGGTGGCACCCGCGTTCTCGACCGGGGCGCCGCCGGTCGAAGTGGCCGAGGACGAGGACGTCGGTGCGGACGACTGGTCGCCCGAGGCGTCGTTGCCGCTGCCGTTCCCGCAGGCGGTGAGCGTCAGGGCCAGCGCGGACGTGGCGGCGAGTGCGGTGGCGGCGTGGAACAGGCGCATGGTGGTTCTTCTCCGTTGCATGAGGGGCGCTGACGGGCGCCGTGTTGATCAACACAGTACGTGGCGATCCTCAACAGCCCTGTAACAGAGGAGTCTTGACCTGGCGTCAGTCATTCAGAAGGCTTTCGGAGCACTCGCCGGGTTCCGGGCACCGCGTACGACCGCCCTGCCAGTGGCGGATCTTCCGCGCGACCTGATCGAGCGCGTCGAGGTCCGGCTGCCGACAGCACCCCAGCCCTCCACCCGCGCCCCCGGCCCTCCGGTCGGGGGCACCACCGTTGTCCGGGATCTCAGGCCATCGCCTCCACGATCCCGTCCCACAACCGGACCCTCGCCTCAAGGGCCAGCGTCGCCGTTTCGACCGCCTCCTGCCAGCGCGTGTCGTCCGTGCCGCAGAGGTCGGCCACCATCTGCATGGCCATGGGGGTGTGTTCCTCGCCGTCGACCTCGATATGTCGGGCCAGGTAGTCGCAGAAGAGCGGGAAGCGGTCGGTGCCCTCCTTCTTGATGACCTGGTCGAACATGTCGGGGATGAGGTCCTCCCGGGAGAAGGCGAACGCGGCCGCCCGGCAGTGCAGGGGCCGGTCCGAGATGATCTCGAAGGTGGTTCGGACGAACTCGGCGGCAGGGCCCGGGACTCGGGCGACCCGGAGTGCCGAGGGCACGTCGTGGCCCTCGGTGATCAGAGCGAGGAAGGTGTCGATCCTGGTCGCGTCGGCGTCCGCCTCGGTCATGCCCGCGCGGTACAACTCGAAGTGGCTGGTGAAGCCGCCGTTCAGTCCGTCGCTCTCCTCGACCAGGACGATGTCGTTGATCAGGCGCCGGCTGACCTCCGTGCCGCGCGGCACCCAGGGGACGTCGACGCAGGTCAGTTCCCGCTGGAGGGACTTCAGGAGCGACATGAAGTCCCATACCGCGAACACATGGTGCGCCATGAACGTCGCCATGTCCTCCCGGCTGCTTATCCGCTGGTAAATCGGGTGGGTGGTGACCTCTTTCCGAGCGGGTTCGATCACGGAACGCGCCCGCTCGATTCCCTCGTGGTTCATATTCCAGTCGTACCTGGACATGGGATCTCCTTCTTGGGGACAGACGGGGGGCAGATGAGGGGGCCGGATTTGCGGCGGATGGCGATCGTGCAGCTTTATCGACGGACCCCGCAAGCACTTTCGGGAATTACGGGAGAGTTACCGGGAGTATCGATCGACAGAAGATGTCAAGACAACCTAAAGATAAACAAAAGGTCACGATCCGGACACTCGAAAAACTTCGTTGAAGATTTGAACGCGCTGTATGCGCTTTCCGTACTCGTTAGCGTGACCAGGAATCCCGTAACCGTCACCGTGGCGTATCACGTGATCCCGGGCCGCGAGACCGACTTCCACTCCTGGGGGTGGGCCGTGCTGCGGGCGAGCTCGCGCGAACCGGGCTTCCTGGGGGGTGGTGTACTTGCCGACGGAGAGGCGGAGTGGCATGTGGTCTACCGCTTCGACAGCGAGGGGTCGGCCCTGGCCTGGGAAGATTCGATCATCCGGGCCCAGTGGGCCACCCGGGCGGACCCGTTCGCCCGGGAGACGGGCCGGCGGAGCGTGCGGGGCTCCAAGAGCTGGTTCGACGCCCAGACCGGCGCGCCGAAACCGCCGGCCGCACCGCTCCCGCCCGCGAAATGGAAGCTTTGGTTCGTGAATATGAGCGCGGTCTTCCCACCGGTTCTCTTATTCAATCTTCTCGTGATTCCGTATCTCGGCGGCCTCAACCCACTGATCCGTACGCTGCTGCTGTGTCTTTGTGTGACGGCCCTCGTCACCTGGATTCTCATGCCGCGACTTCAGAGATTCTTCAAGAAATGGCTGTACCCACCGCTCCAGGCGCTCCGCGGACGTCACAAAAGACGGACCGCGTAGGCCCGAGAACGATCAAAGGGAGGTGGGCGGGTGAAGACCCTGCTCATCGACAATTACGACTCGTACACGTACAACCTGTTCCAGCTGATCGCCGAGGTCAACGGCGAGGAGCCGGTGGTGATCCTCAACGACGCCGCCCCCGACGGAACAGGCGGAAGAATTCCGGATCTCTCGGAATTCGACAATGTGGTGGTGTCGCCCGGACCGGGACACCCGGCCGAATCCCGTGACTTCGGGATCAGCGCCAGAGTGCTCGCGGAGTCCGCGATCCCGGTGCTCGGTGTCTGCCTGGGCCACCAGGGCATCGCACTCGGGGAGCGGGGCCGGGTACTGCCCGCCCCGGAGCCCAGGCACGGCCATCTGTCGAGAATCCGGCACGACGAGCGGGACCTGTTCCAGGGGCTGCCGCAGCACTTCACCGCGGTCCGCTACCACTCGCTGTCCGTGCGCGAGCCGCTGCCCGAGACGCTGGAAGCCACGGCCTGGTCCGAGGACGGCGTCCTGATGGGGCTGCGGCACCGCACCCGGCCGCTGTGGGGCGTGCAGTTCCACCCGGAGTCCGTCCTCACCGAGTACGGCCACCGGATGCTCGTGAACTTCCGCAACCTCACCGCGCAACGCGCCCGCAAGACGCGTCCGAAGAACACCGCGGTCACCCCGTCCGCGGCGGCCTTCCCCACCCCGGCCGCGCCCTCCCGCCCCGCGCGGACCGCCCGCCCCGCTCACCGGCTGCACACGCGCCGCATCGCCACCGCCGTCGACGCGGAGGCCGCCTTCACCCGCATGTACGCCGCCTCTCCGCGGGCGTTCTGGCTGGACAGCGCGCGGGTCGAGGAGGGGCAGTCACGGTTCTCGTTCTTCGGTGACGGCTCCGGGCCGCTGTCGGAGTTCGTCCGCTACGACGTCACGAGCGGCCGCTGCGAGATCGATCGGGCCGGACGGCCGCCGCGCAAGGTCCGGGCGAGCGTCTTCGACTACCTCAAGCGGCAGTTGGCGAACCGGCACGTGGACGCCACCGGGCTGCCCTTCGACTTCACCGGCGGATACGTCGGCTACTTCGGGTACGAGACCAAGGCCGACTGCGGCTCCCCGAACCGCCACCAGGCCGAAACCCCCGACGCCTGCTGGCTGTTCGCCGACCGGCTGATCGCGGTGGACCACCAGGAGGGCTTCACCTACGCCGTCTGTGTGGCCGAGGACACCCCCCAGGCCACCCGGGAGGCCACCGACTGGCTCGACGGCGCACTCGCCCAGCTCACCTTCGTCGGCGCCGACCCGCAGCCGTTACCCCCCGCACCCGTGTCGGCCGAGCCCGACCTCGGCGCCGCCGAGCCGTGGCTCGTCCGCGACCGGGCCACCTACCTCGCGGACATCGAGGCCTGCGCGCGTGAACTGCGCGCGGGCACCAGCTACGAGATCTGTCTGACCAACGCCGCCCGGCTGCCCGCGCCGCCCGACCCGTACGACTTCTACCGGGTGCTGCGCCGCGTCAACCCGGCGCCGTACGCGGCCTTCCTGCGGTTCGGCGACCTCGACGTGGCGAGCGCCTCCCCCGAGCGCTTCCTGCGGATCACCCGCGGCGGTGTCGCCGAGGCCCGGCCCATCAAGGGCACCGCGCCCCGGGGCGACACCCCGGAGGAGGACGCGCGCCTGCGGGACGCGCTCGCCGCCGACGCCAAGACCCGCGCCGAGAACCTGATGATCGTCGACCTGCTCCGCAACGACCTGGGCCGGGTCTGCCGGACCGGGACGGTACGCGTCTCCCGGCTCATGGCCACCGAGACCTACGCCACCGTGCACCAGCTCGTCTCCACCGTCGAGGGCCGGCTGCGCCCGGACACGGAAGCGGTGGACTGCGTGCGCGCCTGCTTCCCCGGCGGCTCGATGACCGGCGCGCCGAAGCTGCGCACCATGGAGATCATCGAGACGCTGGAGACCGAGGCGCGCGGGGTGTACTCCGGGGCCCTCGGCTACCTGGGGTGCAGCGGCGGCGCCGACCTCAGCATCGTCATCCGTACCGCCGTACTCGCGGACGGGCTGATGCACCTGGGCGCGGGCGGCGCGATCGTCCTCGACTCCGATCCGGTCGCGGAGTACGACGAGATGCTGCTGAAGACGGCGGCACAGATGCGGGCCCTGCGGGAACACCAGGAAGCCACCCCGGCAGGGGTGAGCGCCCGTCGGGCGGACACCCCCCGCCGCGCCGCCGTAGAGGAGCCCGCCCGGTGACGATCCCCACGTCCACGCCGACTCCGCAGTCACCGACCGGCACCCACGCCGACGCCGACGCCCCCGGCAACCTCGCCACCCATCTCGCCGCGCTCACCGAGCGGCGCGGCTGGGGCGACCGGGTCGCCTTCCACCAGGGCCACCGGGCCTGGACGCACGGCGAGGTGCACGAGCTCGCGGGCCGCACGGCCGGTGTGCTCCGCGGGCAGGGCGTGGATGCGGGCGACCGGGTGCTGCTCGCGCTGCCCGACGGCATCGCCTGGGTGGCGGCCTTCCTCGCCACCGCCCGGCTGGGAGCCGTCGCGGTCCTGGTCAACCCCGAACTGCCCCCGGCCGAGCACGCGTTCATGGCCGAGGACGCCAAGGCCGTGCTCTGCGTGACCGGACCGGGCCTGGAGGACCGCTTCACCGACCGCGTGCGTCTCGGCACCGACCAGCTGATGGCGCTCGCCGCCGACGCCGAGCCGGCCGCCGCGCACCCGGTCGACGCGCACACCCCGCTCTACGTCCAGTACACCTCCGGCACCACGGGCCGGCCCAAGGGTGTCGTGCACTGTCACGGCGACCCGAAGACCTACCACGACCTCATCGGCCGACGGCTGCTGCGGATCACCCCGGACGACGTCACCCTGTCGGTGTCGAAGCTGTACTTCGCGTACGGCTTCGGCAACGCCTTCGTCTTCCCGCTCTTCTCCGGCTCCTCCGCCGTCCTGGTGGACCGGCGTCCGAACCCGGCCGCCGTGGACGAGCTCGTCGCCCGGCACCGGGTCACCCTGCTCTACTCCGTGCCCTCCGCGTACGCCGCCCTCGTCGCCGACCGGGGCAGCGGTCACGCGGCCTGTTTCGCCTCCGTACGCGCCGCCGTGTCGGCCGGGGAGGGCCTGCCCGAGGGGCTCGGAAAGCAGGTCACCGAGCTGCTGGGCGCGCCGGTCCTGGAGCAGATCGGCTCCACCGAGGCCGGTCACGCGTTCTGCGCCAACAGCTTCGAGCACAACCACCCGGGCACGGTCGGCCGCCCGGTCCCCGGCTTCGAGGTGGAGCTGCGCGACGAGGCAGGCGCGCCGGTGGAGGACGGCGCGGAGGGCGAACTCTGGGTCCGGGGGCCGACGCTGACGCCCGGCTATCTGAACCGGCCCGAGGAGTCGGAACGCACCCTGGTCGGCGGCTGGCTGGGCACCCACGACCGGGCGCGCCGGGAGCCGGACGGCAGCTACCGGCACCTGGGACGCACCGACGACCTGGAGATGGTCGGCGGGATCACCATCTCCCCGCTGGAGGTGGAGGCCGTGCTGCGGGCCCATCCGGCGGTGAAGGAGGTCGCGGTCGCGGCCATGACCGACTGGCGCGGCTTCAGCCGGCTGCGGGCCTTCGTCGTCCCCGTCTCACCCCTGCCGCCCGGCCTCTCCGGACTGTCCGGGCCGTCCGGTCTCGAACCCGAACTCGTGGGCCTGGCGCGCGAGCACCTCGCCGCGTTCAAGGTCCCCAGAGCCATCAGCTTCGTCCCGTCCCTGCCCCGCACCTCGACCGGAAAGCTCCGCCGCCACCTCGTCCGCCGGGGCGCCTGGTGACCGCCGCGGCACCACGACCACAGACCACAGCCACAGACCACAGGACAGAAGGGAACGGGCACATGCGACAGCAGCAGCCCCTGCTCGCCGACCGCGGTTTCTACCTGGGCCCGATGTTCCGGCACGCGGCGGACCGCCACGGAGCCGTCTTCGTCACCCTGGACCGGCCGCTCGACGTCAATCCCGGCCTCGGGGTCGACCTCAGCTATCCGGTGCTGGCCGAAGTGGTCGAGGAGCTCTCCGGACGACTGTGGGAGGCCGGGGTCCGGCCCTCGGAGGAGGTGGTCGTCCACAAGACTGACAACGTCGACATCGTCCTGCTGACCTGCGCCGTCTCCCGTATCGGGGCCGTTCCCGTCCTTCTGTCCCCCGCGCTCGCCGGTCCGGTGGTGGGCCGGCTCCTCGAACGGCTCCACCAACCCTGGCTGATCACCGACAGAGCCAAGCTGGAGGGCCCGCTGGAGGAAGTCGGCCTCTCCACCCTCGTACGCCGGACGCTCTCCGTGGACGACGCGCCCGGGGCCGAAACCCTGGAGAGGTACGCCGGGGCAAAAACCCCCTCTCCCGTCCGGCTGCATCCGCGCGAGCCCGCCCTGATCACCCACAGCTCGGGCACCACCGGCCTGCCCAAGCTCGCCGTGCACTGCGCGAACACCATGTGGAACCGGCTCGTCCCGCAGAAGGCGATGGGCTGGCCCACCCGCGGCGAGACCGCCGCGCTGCACATGTCGTTCGTGCATTCGCGCTTCTACCATCTGCTCGGCGTCCTGCTGCACTTCGGCAGCCCGCTCGTGCTCATCACCGACCCGGACCCGGCCACGGTGGGACCGCTGCTGACCCGGCACCGCCCCGGCATCGTCGAGACCCACCCCAACACCTTCGTGCTGTGGGAGGAGCTGGCCGACGCGCCCGGAGCGCCGTTGTCCCGGGTCCGCTCGTACGGCTCCACGTTCGACGCGATCCATCCGCGCACCGTACGGCGGCTGCTGGACGCCTCGAAGCGGCGCACGCCGTGGCTGATCCAGCTGTACGGGCAGAGCGAGACGGGTCCGGTGGCCTTCCAGTGGTTCACCCGGCGCAGCGCCGCCCGCGCGGACGGGCGCCGGGTCGGGATCGGGATCCCCGGCTTCACCCGGGTCCGGGTCACTGACGACTCCGGCGGGCGTGCCAGGCCCGGCACGCCCGGCCGCATCGAGGCCCGCACCCGCGGGCGGATCCTCACCTACCTCGGCGCCCGGGAGCAGTACCTGCGCCAGCTCGACCGCGGCGGCTGGTGGCAGATGGGCGACATGGGGTACCAGGGACGGCTGGGCGGGCTGTATCTGATCGACCGTGAGATCGATCAGATCGACTCGGTGCACAGCAATCTGGAGGTCGAGGACGCCCTGATGGACCGGCTGGAGGAGCTGCGTGAGGTGGTCATCGTGCCCGGCGCGGACCGGGAACCGGTGCCGGTGGTGTGCGTACGGGGCGAACGGCCGCTGGACCCGGCGCGCTGGCGGGAGGCCACGGCCGATCTGCCGCCCATGGCCGAGCCCCGTCAGTGGCGCTTCGAGGAGCTGCCGATGACCGCGACCTGGAAGGTGAAGCGGGTGGAGATCACCCGCATGCTGGCCGAGGGCGCGCGCACGTGAGCGGCGCCTTTGGCCATCCGGTCCTCGTGGTGGGTGCCGGGCCCGTGGGGCTGTCGGCGGCGCTCGCGCTGCGCGCGCACGGGCTGCCGGTCGTGCTCCTGGAGGCGGACCCCCAGGAGCGCGAACGCCCGGGCAGCCGGGCCCTGTTCGTACACCGGGAGACTCTGCGGCTGCTCGACGGGATGCGCCCGGGGCTGGCCGCCGAGATCACGGCGTACGGGCGCACCTGGCACACCAGACGGACCCTGTACCGGGGCCGTGAGGTGTACGCCCGCACCTTCCCGCCGCCGTCAACGCCCGGCTTCCCGCCCTTCACCAGCCTGCGTCAGGTGGACACCGAGCGCTTCCTGCGCACCGCGTGCGAGTCGGCCGGAGTGGAGTTCGCGTGGGGGGCGCGGGTGACGGGGGTGCGCGTCGCACCGACGCAGGTCGTGCTCACCGGCGCGGACGGCCGCGTCTGGACCGGAACGTACGCCGTCGCCGCGGACGGGGCACGCTCGGCGGTCCGGGGCGAGCTGGGCATCCCGATGGAGGGGACGCGCGCGGACGGCTTCCACGTCGTCGTTGACGTCGCCGATCTGCCGGGCGCCGAGCTGCCGTTGGAGCGGGTCTTCCACTACGAGCATCCAGGGGTGGGCGGCCGCAGTGTGATGCGGGTGCCGTTCACCGGGGGCTTCCAGGTCGACCTGCAGTGCCGTGACGACGACACGCAGGAGGCGTACGGGACCGAGGAGGCCGTACGGGAATGGCTGCCCGCGGTGGTGGGCGACGGGTACGCCGAGCGCGTCCTGTGGGTGTCGACGTACCGCTTCCTGCGCAAGGTCGCCGCCTCGTTCAGCGACCCGCAGCGGCGGGTGCTGCTCGTCGGCGAGGCCGCCCACCTGTTCCCGCCGTTCGGCGCGCGCGGGATGAACAGCGGGATCGCGGACGCGGCGGCGGCCGCGCGGGCGATCGCCGACGGGACGGCCGCCGCGGTCGCCGGGTTCGCCGAGGTCCGGCGGGCTGCGGCCCTCTTCAACAGCGCGGCCGCCGGCAGCGCGCTGGACCATCTACGACCGCACCGCCGGATCGTCCGCGTCAAGCAACGGGCGGCGGCGGCGCTCGCACCCGTGCTGCCGTGGTGCGGTTCCTGGCTGGAGCACGCGCCGTACGGGCCACGGAACGGTTCGCCCGCTGTCGCGGGCCGCAAGTACTGAGACCGAGAGGGGTACGCAGTGACACAACCGGCCATCGCGGAGGAGCTGTTGGCGTGGTCACCCGGCCGTGGGCTGACCTCCGGACCGGCCCCCGGCACGTCGCCGGGCGGGCGGCTGCTCGTCGCGGACTCGTGGCTGCTGCGCGACGGCCGGATGCGCGGCTTCGACCGGCACCGGGAACGCTTCCTGCGGGCCTGTGGCGACTGCGGCGGCCCACCGCTGGACCGGCTCGTCGCGTTCTGGCGGGACATGACCGCCGCGCTGCCGCGCACCGGGGAGTGGTTCCCCCGGGTCGAACTCGCCTCGGGCTCCATGGAGTTGCGGCTGCTGCTGCGGCACGCGCCGCCGCTCGGCACGGGCGTGCGGGTCTGGGCGGCGGGGCAGAGCGATCCACGGACCGTCCCCCGCCGCAAGGGGCCCGACCTGGACACCCTGGCCCGGGTGAGGCGGCGGGCCTCCGGGGAGGGCGCGGAAGAAGCGGTGCTGATCGCGTCCTCCGGTGTGGTGCTTGAGGCGGCCACGGCCAGCGTGCTGTGGTGGGAGGACGACACCCTGTGTTCGCCCTCGCCGCAGCTGCCCGTCCTGGCCGGAGTGACGGCCGGCCTCGTCCAGGAGCGGGCCCACCGGACCGGGATCCGTGTCGCCCACCGCGAACGGACCGTGGCCGAGCTCGACGGCCGTGAGGTGTGGCTCGTGAACGCGCTGCACGGGATCCGGCCGGTGACCGCCTGGACGGCGCGGCCGATGAGCCCGGCGCCGGCCGTGCGCGCCCCGGAATGGCGGCAGTGGCTGGACGACGTCATGGAACCGCTGCCGGTGGACTGAATTCCGGAGTCGACTGGATTCCGGTCGGGATCGCCGGAACAAAAGACGGGATCGCCGGGACAAAAAGCGCCGGGTCGAATTCAATTCGACCCGGCGCTCTCCCCCGTACCCGAATTCAGCTTTTCTTCTGGGCGGGCTGGTAGGCGCCCGGCACCATACGGGTCGCAATCGCGATCCGGTTGTACGCGTTGATGACGGTGGCCGCCCAGATCAGCGCCGCGATCTGGGCCTCGTCGAAGACCTCCGCCGCCGCGGCGTAGACCGCGTCCGGCACGTGTCCGTCGTGGACCAGCGTCACCGCCTCGGTCAACGCCAGTGCGGCACGCTCCCGTTCGGTGAAGAACGGGGTCTCCCGCCAGGCGTTCAGGGCGTAGATCCGCTGCTCGGTCTCACCCCCGGCGCGGGCGTCCTTGGTGTGCATGTCGAGGCAGAACGCGCAGCCGTTGAGCTGCGAGGCGCGAATCCTGATCAGCTCCAGGAGTTCCGGTTCGACCTTGGCGTCCTGGGCCGCGGAAACGGCGGCTCCGTGCAGGGCGCCCATGGCGCCGGACGCCTCGGGAGTAATCTTCTTCAGGGCCACACGGGACAGGGCTTCACTATTGCTCATGAGGCGACTCTATTCCATGAAAAGGGCCGCCGACTCCCTCGTTGTGGAAAGTACCGTTGAAAGTGCCGTCGAAAGCTCTGTTGAAGGTTCCGTTGAAAGTGCTGTCGAAAGGCAGTGCCGCGCACAATGCGTCCAGCGCCCCCGACCACCCGTGGTCCGGCGGTGTCCCGTACCCCACCACCAGCGCGTCGGTCCGCTCGGCGGACGACTCCGGGTGGCGGTAGCGGTCGAGTCCGTGCACCGCGAGGCCCTGCCAGGCCGCCGCCCGCAGCGTCGACTGCTCGGTGCCGGGCGGCAGGCGCAGCACCACGTGCAGGCCCGCCGCGATGCCCGTGGCCCGGACTCCGGGGGCCTGTTCGGCGAGCCGCGCCACCAGGGCGTCCCGGCGGCGCCGGTAACGCAGCCGGGACGCGCGGACGTGGCGGTCGTAGGCGCCCGACGTGATGAACTCCGCCAGGGTGAGCTGGTCCAGCACCCCGCACGACCAGTCCACCCCGCCCTTCGCCGCGACCACCTCCGGGGCGAGCGACGGCGGCAGCACCAGCCAGCCCACCCGCAGACCGGGGGCCAGGGACTTGCTGACCGTGCCCACATGGACCACGTGATCGGGGTCGAGGCCCTGGAGGGCGCCGACCGGCTGGCGGTCGTAGCGGAACTCCCCGTCGTAGTCGTCCTCCAGGATCAGACCGCCGCCACGGCGCGCCCAGTCCACCACCTGCGCCCGCCGGTCGGGGTGCAGCGGTACGCCCATCGGGAACTGGTGGGCGGGTGTCATCAGCACCGCCCGTACGCCTCCCAGTGCATCCCCGCCCTGCGAACCGGCCGCCAACTCCTCTGTACGCGTGCCGAGTTCGTCGAATCCGAGCGGCACCGTCCGCAGCCCGGCCCGCTCCAGCAGCCGCCAGTGGACGTCGAGCCCGTACGACTCCACGGCCAGCGAGGTCAGTCCCCGCCCGCGCAGCACCTGGCCGAGCAGCATCAGGCCGTGCACGAAGCCTGAGCAGATGACGATGTGCTCCGGCTCCGTGCGGACGCCCCGGGCACGGGCCAGATAGCCGGCCAGGGCGGTGCGCAGTTCCACCCTGCCGCGCGGGTCGCCGTAGTCGAGGGCCTCGTTCGGGGCGGCGGCCAGGGCGCGGCGGGAGGCCTTCAGCCAGGCCGCGCGGGGGAAGGAGGACAGGTCGGGGGAGCCGGGGACCAGGTCGTACGCCGGGCGGGCGTGGGCCGGGCTGCCGGGCGCGGAGGTGGTGGAGGGGGCCTGCACCGGGCGGCGTGCGACGCTCGTGCCCGAGCCTTGGCGGGCGGTGAGCCAGCCCTCCGCCACCAGGTCCGCGTACGCCTCCGCGACCGTGTTGCGGGCGATACCCAGGTCGGCGGCGAGGGAGCGGGAGGAGGGCAGCCGGGTGCCGGGGGCGAGGCGGCCGCTGCGGACCGCCTCGCGGAGGGCTTCCGTCAGACCTCTGCGGACACCGGGTCCGGTCGGCTCGACGTGCAGGTCGACTCCGAAAGTGGCCCAAGGTTTCACCATGTAAATGGACCATACTCCTGGGCTGCTTCGCTCGTAGGGTCGAGAACATGACGACGAACGACACCACCGCCGACACGACCGCCGCCACCGCCGATCGCGCCCCCGAGCACAGCCCCCGCCTGAACTGGGCCAAGCACGCCCCCGAGGTCTACAAGGCCATGCTCCGGCTGGAGACGGCCGCACAGCGGGGGCTGGAGCCGAAGCTGCGCGAGCTGGTGAAGATCCGGGCCTCGCAGCTCAACCACTGCGCGTTCTGCCTCGACATGCACACCAAGGACGCGCTGGCGGCCGGGGAGAGCGTGCAGCGGATCGTCCAGCTCAGCGCGTGGGAGGAGTCGAAGCACTTCTACACGGAGAAGGAACTCGCGGCGATCGAGCTGACCGAGGCCGTCACCGTCCTCACCGAAGGGTTCGTACCGGACGAGGTGTACGAGAAGGCGGCACAGCACTTCGAGGAGGCCGAGCTGGCGCAGCTGATCGCCGCGATCACGGTGATCAACGCGTGGAACCGGTTCGGCGTGAGCACGCGGATGGTCCCGGGCCACTACGAGGCGGGCCGGCACCAGTGACGGAGCGCGCCGAACTCACGGGGGAGCGCACGAAGGTGCTCGACCCGGCGGTCGGGCGGGCCCTGTCCGCGTTGAGCTCCGCCGCGAAGAAGGGGCTCGGCGAGCCCGCGCTCGCCGAACTCGTCATGATCCGCGCCTCCCAGCTCAACCACTGCGCGTTCTGCCTCGACATGCACCTCGAACTGGCCCGCGAGAACGGCGAGTCCGAGGACCGCATCCAGCTCCTCAACGCCTGGGAGGAAGCGGAGGGCCTCTACAGCGGGCGCGAGCGGGCGGCGCTGGCGCTGACGGAGGCGGTGACCGTCCTGACGGAGGGTTTCGTGCCGGACGAGGTGTACGCGCGGGCGGCCGAGCACTTCGACGACGTCCGGCTCGCGCACCTCATCGCCCTGATCACCGCGATCAACGGCTGGAACCGGGTGATGGTGAGCCGTCGGATCCCGCCGGGGGGATACGCGCCGTGAGCGGGGTCGAGGTCTTACGGGCACTGCATCGCCATCGCCTCCCCGACGATCCCCTCGTCCTGCCCGGCCCCTGGGACGCCGTCTCCGCGCGGGTGTGCGTGGACGCCGGGTTTCCCGCGCTCGCCACGCCCAGCGCGGGGATCGCCGCCTCGCTCGGGTACGAGGACGGGGCCACGCCCGCCGCCGAGATGTTCGCGGCGGTCGCGCGGATCGCGCGGGCCGTGGAGGTGCCGGTGTCGGCGGACGTCGAGGACGGGTACGGGCTCGCGCCGAAGGAGCTGGTGGAACGCCTGCTGGAGGCGGGAGCCGTGGGTTGCAACCTTGAGGACTCCCACGGCGGAGCCCTCAAGGACCCGGCCCGGCACGCCGACTGGCTGGCCGAGGTGCGCTCCGCCGCGGGCGACCGGCTCTTCGTCAACGCCCGCGTCGACACCTTCGCCCGCGGGGACGGTGATCCGGAGCGGGCGATCGAGCGGGCCGCGCTGTACGTCGCCGCGGGCGCCGACTGCGTGTATCCGATCGGCGCCCCCGTCGACGTACTGCCGCTGCTGCGGGCGGGGATCCAGGGCCCGATCAACGTGTTCGCACGGCTCGACGGCCCCCGGGCCGCCGAACTCGGCGAGCTGGGGGCCACCCGGATCACCTTCGGGCCGGGCCTCCAGCGCCGCGCGACCGGGGCACTGCGGGAGATCGCCGCGCACCTGAGGTAGCCGGGGTCACGACAGCCACGCGCGCCACGTCGACGCGTGGCTGTCGACCCACTTCTTCGCCGCGTCCTGCGGCGACAGCTTGTCGTTCGCGATCATCAGGGAGACCTCGTTCTGGTCCTCGGTGGTCCACTTGAACTTCTTCAGGAAGGCGGCCGCCTTGCCGCCGCTCCTCGCGAAGTCGGCGTTCAGGTACTTCTGGAGCGGTGTGTGCGGGTAGGCGCAGGCGACCTTGGCCGCGTCGGCGTCGCAGCCCTCCTTGTACGGCGGCAGCTTCACCTCCGTCATGGGGACCTTCTTGAAGAGCCACTGGGGCGAGTACCAGTAGGTGAGGAAGGGCTTCTTCTCCTTGGCGAACTGCTTCATCTGGGTGATCTGCGCGGCCTCCGAACCGGCGAAAACCACCTGGTAGTTCAGCTTCAGGTTGGTCACCAGGGCCTTGTCGTTGGTGACGTAGGAGGGTGAGCCGTCCATGAGCTGGCCCTTGCCGCCGCTCTCCGCGGTGCGCAGTTGGTCGGCGTACTTGTTGAGGTTCTTCCAGTCGGTCACGTCGGGGTGCTGCTCGGCGAAGTACGTCGGGACGTACCAGCCGATGTGCCCGGTGACGCCCAGGTCCCCGCCGGGGACGATCGTCTTCTTGTCCTCGACGTACCGCTTCTCCTGGTCGGGGTGGCCCCAGTCCTCCAGGATGGCGTCGACCCGGCCCTGGCTGAGCGCGTCCCACGCGGGGACCTCGTCGACCTGGACGGTGTCGACGCGATAGCCGAGCTCGTGCTCCAGCAGGTACTGAGCGACGGCCACGTCCGCCTGCGCCCCCACCCAGGACTGGACGGAGAGGGTCAGGCTCTTCGAGCCCCGCGCGTTCGCGAAGGGCGAGGCCTGCTTGGTCATGTCGACGGCGCCGCAACCGGTCAGCGTCAGCAGCGCGGCCGCACCGGCCATCACCGAAGTCGTACGAAGGCGCATGTCACGCTCCCTTCTTCGTGGTCCGCGCAGTCGGCTGGGTCACCCGGTCGAGCATCAGGCCGAGGCAGACGATCGCCGCGCCGGCGACGAGACCGGTCGCCAGGTCGCCCTGCGCGAGGCCGAACACGACGTCGTAACCGAGCGCGCCACCGCCGACCAGACCGCCGATGATGACCACGGCGAGGACGAGCACGACGCCCTGGTTCACGGCGAGGAGCAGCGACTGGCGGGCCAGCGGCAGCTGGACCTGGCGCAGTTGCTGGGCGCCGGTGGCGCCCAGCGAGCAGGCCGACTCCAGCGCGGCCGGGTCGACGGCGCGCAGGCCCTGGGTGGTGATGCGGACGACGGCGGGCAGCGCGTAGACGACCGCGGCGGCCACGGCGGGCGCGCGGCCCACGCCGAACAGCGCCACCACCGGGATCAGGTAGACGAACTGCGGCATCGTCTGGAAGACGTCCAGCACCGGCCGCAGCAGCCGCTCGACGCGCTCGCTGCGCGCCGCCGCGATGCCGGTCGCGAAGCCGAGCACGAGGGTCACGGCGACCGCCGCGAGGACCTGCGACAGCGTGTCCAGGGACGGCTTCCACACGCCGAGCACCCCGATCGCGGCCATCGCGAGGACCGCGGTGAGGGCGGTGCGCCAGGTGCCGATCAGCCAGGCCAGGGCGGCGACGATCAGCATGACCGACCACCAGGGCAGCCACTGGAGGCCGTCCCGGACGGGGTCCAGGACCCAGGTGGTGAAGTGGCCCGCCCAGTCGGCGGTGCCGCCGATGTAGGGGACGCCCGAGTAGAGGTGGTTGGTCATCCAGTCGACGACGCGGTTCACGGGCTCGGCGATGGAGAGGGTCCAGGAGGCGGGCCAGTCGAGACGGCCGGTGAGGTGTCCGGCCAGCGCCACGACGAGGGCCACGGCAGCGGCGTACACCCAGCGCATTGCCGTCGCCCCGGAGTCCGAGCCGAGCCGCTCCCCGGCCGCTCCCGTCACCCGGTCCAGGACCACCGCGAGCAGCACGATCGGGACACCGGCGGCGAGTGCGGCGCCCACGTCCACGGAGGCCAGGGCCTGGTAGACGCGGTCGCCGAGGCCGCCCGCGCCGATCACGGAGGCGATGACCGCCATGGACAGGGCCATCATGATCGTCTGATTGAGGCCGAGGAGGAGTTCCTTGCGGGCCAGTGGGAGGCGGGCGGTCAGCAGGCGCTGACGGGCGGTGGCGCCGAGCGAGGTGACGGCCTCCATCACCCCGGCGTCGGCGTCACGCAGGCCGAGCGCGGTGAGGCGGGCCATGGGCGGGGCGGCGTAGACGACGGTGGCGAGGACGGCGGCGGGGACACCGATGCCGAAGACGAGGACGACGGGGAGGAGGTACGCGAACGCCGGGAGCACCTGCATGGTGTCCAGGACGGGGCGCAGCGCGCGGTAGGTGCGGTCGGAGAGCCCGGCGGCGAGGCCGAGCAGCGCGCCCAGCAGGACGGACGCGAGGACGGCGACCACCATGAGCGCGAGGGTCTGCATGGTCGGCACCCACATGCCGAGCAGTCCGCAGGCGAGGAACCCGGCGGCCGTGCCGAGCGCGAGCCGTACGCCCGCCGTGCGCCAGGCGACGAGTGCCGCGACGGCTGTCACACCGGCCCAGCCCGCCGCGAGCAGCACCACGTAGACGGCGCGCACGGAGAGGACGACGGCGCTGCTGACGTACCCGAAGAAGTACAGGAACAGGGGGTGGCTGTCCCGGTTGTCGATGATCCACGCGCTGGCCCGGCCGAGGGGTGCGGAGAGGTCGACGGTGAGGGCGCCCGGCCAGGTGCCGCTCGCCCAGTGGGAGTCGAGGACCGGGACGACCACGGCCGCCGCGACGGCGAGCAGCAGCAGCTTGCCGACGGCCCGGTGTCTGCCGAGGTTCTTGAGCAGCGCGGCGACGCCGGAGTGACCGACGGTCGCGGTGACGGTGGCCATCAGGCGGCCTCCCCACGGGGGCCGTCCGGCGCCCCGACGGCGGGCGTGTCCGCGCCGACGGGCGTGTCCGCGCCGACGGGCGTGTCCGCGCCGGCCACCACGCCGAGCAGCGCCGCCGGGTCCACGACGCCGACGCAGCGTCCATGGTCCATCACGCGGGCGGGGTCGCCCGAGCGGGCCACCGCCTCGATGGCCTCGGATACGGTCGCGTCGGGAGCGAGCGCCGGGCCCCGGGCTGCCTCCGCGGCGGACGCGGCCCGCATGGCCGTACGGACGGTCATGACCTGTTCGCGCGGTACGTCCCGGACGAACTCGCGGACGTAGTCGTCGGCGGGCGAGCCGACGATCTCCTCGGGGGTGCCGAGCTGGACGACACGGCCGTCGCGCATGAGCGCGATGCGGTCGCCGAGGCGCAGCGCCTCGTTGAGGTCGTGGGTGATGAAGACCATCGTGCGGCCCTCGTCGTGGTGCAGCCGGATGACCTCCTCCTGCATGTCGCGCCGGATCAGCGGGTCGAGCGCGCTGAACGGCTCGTCGAAGAGCAGGACTTCGGGGTCGACGGCGAGCGCGCGGGCGAGCCCGACGCGCTGCTGCTGGCCGCCGGACAGCTGGCCGGGCCTGCGCTGCTCCATGCCCTCGAGGCCGACCTTGGCGACGACCTCGGCGGCCTTCTCGCGGCGCTCCGCCTTGCCGACACCCTGGATCTCCAGGCCGTAGGCCACGTTGTCGAGCACCGAGCGGTGCGGGAGCAGGCCGAAGTGCTGGAAGACCATCGCGGCGCGGTGGCGGCGCAGTTCCCGCAGCCGGTTCTTGTCCATGGCGCGTACGTCCTCGCCGTCGATGACGATCGCGCCCGCGGTCGGCTCGATCAGCCGGGTGAGACAGCGGACCAGCGTGGACTTGCCGGAGCCGGACAGGCCCATGACGACGAAGACCTCGCCCTTGCGGACGTCGAAGCTCACGTCCCGGACCGCGGCCGTGCAGCCGGTGCGGGAGCGGAGTTCGGCGGGGGTGAGGGCGGCGAGCTCGGGGTCGGCGGGGACGCGCTCGGCCTTCGGCCCGAACACCTTCCACAGGCCGTCGACAGAGAAGACGGAGGAGGCGGAGGAGGCGGAGGAGGCGGAGGAGGCGGAACCAGTGGTACTGGCGGGGGTGCCGGTGGTCGTACTCATCACGCACCGCCCCCGATCAGCTCGGCGCATTTCTCCCCGACCATGAGCACTCCGATCATCGGGTTCACGGCGGGCATCGTCGGGAAGACGGACGCGTCGGCGATCCGCAGGCCGTCGAGGCCGCGCACCCTCAACTCGGGGTCGACCACTGCCAGTTGATCATCAGTGGCGCCCATCCGGCAGGTGCCCGCCGGGTGGTAGACGGTGTGCGCGACCTGACGGGCGTACGCGCTCAGCTCCTCGTCGTCGGTGACCTCGGGCCCGGGGCACACCTCGCGCTTGAGCCAGCCGGCGAGCGGCTCGGTGCGGGCGATCCGGCGGGCGATGCGGATGCCGTCGACGAGGGTGCGGCCGTCGTAGTCGTCCTCGTCCGTGAAGTAGCGGAAGTCGAGGGCGGGCTTGACCGATGGATCGGCGCTGGTCAGGTAGAGCCGGCCGCGGCTGCGCGGCTTGGGGATGTTGGGGGTCATGGAGACGCCGTGCGCCGGGCGTTCGTAGCCCAGCCGCTCCGGGTTGTCCGTGAAGGGGATCTGGTAGAAGTGGAACATCAGGTCGGGGCCCGCCTGTTCGGGGTCGCGGCGCACGAACAGGCCCGCGTCGGAGTCCATCGCCGAGTTCTCCGGGATCGGCCCGTTGGTCTCCCAGACGATGACCGACTCGGGGTGGTCGAGCAGGTTCTCGCCGACGCCGGGCAGGTCGTGGGCGACGGGTATGCCGAGCTCCGCCAGGTCGTGGGCGGGTCCGATCCCGGAGTGCAGCAGCAGCCGCGGCGAGTCGACCGCGCCCGCGCACAGCAGGACCTCGCGCCGGGCCCGTACGAGGCTCTCCGTGCCGTCCTTGGCGCGTACGCGCACGCCCGTGGCGCGCGTCCCCTCCAGCTCGAGCCGGTACGCCCAGGTCTCCAGCAGCAGCGTGAGGTTGGGCCGTTCGTCCATCACCGGGTGCAGATACGCGACCGACGCGCTGGAGCGCTTGTTGTTCTCGGGGTGGTAGGCGAGGTCGAAGAAGCCGGTGCCCTCGGTGAACGGCTTCTTGTTGAAGCCCTCGACGCGGGGCACGCCCAGCGCGCCCTGGGCGGCCTCGACGAAGTCGCGGGCGATGGCGTTGCGGTCCTTCTCGTCGACCGGGACGATGTTGTTGAGGAGCCGCGCGAAGTACGCCTCCATCGGCACCGCGCCCCAGCCCTTGGCGCCCGCCGTCTCCCACTCGTCCCAGTCGGACGGCAACGGCTTGAACGCGATCAGCGTGTTGTGGGACGAACAGCCGCCGAGGACGCGGGCCCGGCTGTGCCGGATGTGCGAGTTGCCGCGCGGCTGCACGGTCGTCGGGTAGTCGTAGTCCAGTTCGCCGCCGAGCAGGCCCATCCAGCGGCGCAGGGTGAGGACGTCCTCACGGCCGACGTCACTGGGACCGCCCTCGATGACGGCGACCGTCACGTCGGCGTTCTCGGTGAGACGGGAGGCGATGACGGAGCCTGCCGTGCCGCCGCCGATGACGACGTAGTCGTACGTGTTCTCGGACGCGTTCTCGTGCGTGCTTTCGTGCATGGGGGTGCTCCAGGGTGCAAGGGGCAAGTGCTGTGTGGGGTGGTGGGGTTACGTCACTGGGGTCGGCCCGCGAACCAGCGGACCGGCTTCGGCGCCAGGTTCTGGTAGACGTGCTTGGTCTCGCGGTACTCGGCGAGTCCCGCCGGGCCCAGTTCGCGCCCCACGCCGCTCTTCCCGAAGCCGCCCCACTCCGCCTGCGGGAGGTAGGGGTGGAAGTCGTTGATCCAGACGGTGCCGTGCCGCAGCCGTCCCGCGACGCGGCGGGCGCGGCCCGCGTCGGTGGTCCAGACGGCGCCCGCGAGCCCGTACTCGGTGTCGTTGGCGAGCGCGACGGCCTCGTCCTCGGTGCGGAAGGTCTCCACGGTCAGGACGGGCCCGAAGACCTCCTCGCGGACCACCTTCATCTCCCGGTGGCACTGGTCGAGGACGGTCGGCTCGTAGAAGTACCCGGTGGCGGGCCGTTCGGCGGACGGCTCGGGGCGCCGGCCGCCCGCCCGCAGCACCGCGCCCTCCGCGAGCGCGGAGGCGACGTACGCCTCGGTCTTCTCGCGCTGTCCTTCCGACACGAGGGGGCCGCACTCGACGCCGTCCTCGGTGCCGCGTCCGAGCCTGATCCTGCTTGCCCTGCGGGCCAGTTCGGCGACGAAGCGCTCGCGCACGGACTCCTCGACGATGAGCCGGGATCCGGCCGAGCAGACCTGGCCGCTGTGGATGAAGGCGGCGTTGAGAGCCTGGTCGACGGCGGTGTCGAAGTCCTCGTCCGTGGCGCAGGCGTCGGCGAAGACGACGTTGGGGTTCTTGCCGCCGAGCTCCAGGGCGACCTTCTTGACGCTCTCCGCTGCGGCCCGCGCCACCTTCGTGCCGCTGACCAGGCCGCCGGTGAAGGAGACGAGGTCGACGTCGGGGTGCTCGGCCAGGCGGGCGCCCACCGTGTGCCCAGGACCGGTCACGAGGCCCGCGACCCCGGCGGGGAGTCCGGCCTCGGTGAGCAGCCGTATCAGCGCGATCGTCGTCAGCGGGGTGATCTCGCTCGGCTTGACCACGAAGGCGTTCCCGGCCGCGAGGGCGGGCGCGATCTTCCAACTGGCCTGCAGAAGCGGATAGTTCCAGGGGGTGATCAACGCGCAGACACCGACGGGCTCGTGCACGACGACGCTGTGGATGTCGTCGGACCCGGCGTCGACGACCCGGCCGCCGCCCTCCCCCACGACGAGGTCGGCGAAGTACCGGAAGGCGTCCGCGACACAGTCGATGTCGACGCGCCCTTCTTCGAGGGTCTTGCCCGCGTCCCGGCTCTCCAGCAGCCCGAGCTCTTCCCGGTCCCGGACGAGGAGGTCGGCGACACGGCGCAGCAGCGCGGCGCGCTCGGCGACGGGGGTGCGGGGCCACTCCCCCGTGTCGAAGGCGAGGCGGGCGGCGGCGACGGCCGCGTCCGCGTCCCGCTCGTCACCCTCCGCGACCACGGCGAACGGCTCGGCATCCGCGGGATCGAGGATCTCGCGGGTGGCACGGGAGACGGACTCCCGCCACTCTCCACCCACATGAAGCGTCTGTTGTGCCTGCTGAGCCTGGTGCGCCTGGTGTCCGGCCATGGTCGGTGTTGCCTTCCGTTCCTGTTCCGTGCCCCTGCGTGTCCGTATGTGACACGCGTGTCGCTCTCGGGGACCGGGAGCGCATGCCCCTCGACCCGGAATGCATGCACAACCAGTGACCAAAAGTGCCCGGCGTCACTGAAAAATAGGAAGAAATACGACCAGAAACTGCAAAACGCGGGCTGAGAGTGATCGGCACCCCGGAGGTGGCTTTCTTTGACTAGAGTCAAAGGATGACTCTGTCAGTGTCAGCGGAGGATGTGCGGGCGCTGCGGCGCTTCAACCGGTACTTCACCCGGCGCATCGGAGCCCTCGACGACCACTACCTCGGACAGGACCGGCCGCTCGGCGAGGCGCGGCTGCTGTTCGAGATCGGGGACGGGGCCTCGCTGCGGGAGCTGCGCGGCCGGCTCGGCCTGGACGCCGGGTACTTGAGCCGGATGGTCCGGGCGCTTCAGGCGCAGGGGCTGGTGCGGGTGAGCGTGCCGGCCGAGGACAGCCGGCTGCGGGTCGCGAAGCTGACGCAGGCCGGGCGGGTCGAGGTCGAGGAGCAGAACCGGCGGGCCGACGCGCTGGCCGAGGGACTGCTCGGCTCCCTCGACGAGCGCCGGCGCGGCGAACTCACCGCCGCCATCACTGCCGCCGAACGGCTGCTACGGCTGGCCGCGATCACCGTCGAGCCCGTCGGCGGTGCCTCGCGCGACGCGCGCGACTGCCTCGCCGGGTACGCCGCCGACATCGACGCGCGGTTCCCGGAGGGTTTCGACCCCGCCGCCCTCGTACGGCCCGACGAGGTGTCCGGGGACTCGGGCGCCTTCCTGGTCGCGTACGAGGAAGGGCGTCCCGTGGGGTGCGGGGCGCTGCGGCGGCTCACACCGGACACCGGCGAGATCCGGCATGTGTGGGTGCGGCCCGAGGCCCGGCGGCTCGGCCTCGCCCGCCGGATCCTCGACGGACTGGAACGGGCGGCCGTCGCGCGCGGGTACGGCGTCGTACGCCTCGACACCCACGCGGTGCTCACCGAGGCACGGGCGATGTACCGGGCGTGCGGCTACACCGAGATCCCGCGCTACGACGACAACGTCTACGCCGCCCACTGGTTCGAGAAGCGGCTGCCCCGCCCGTCGGAGGATCCGAACGACAGGCCCTAGGTGTATTGATCACGAGCGTTGTTGACACCGCACTCGGCGGCCGCCCGCCAATCAGCCGCGTCGACAACGCTGCGGGTCAGTACACCTAGGTACTGCTCGCGCAGTTCGTGCCGGTGGGGCAGAAGGAGTTCAGGGCCGTGGTGAGCGGGCCGGTCATGTCCACGCCCTCGGGGCCGCTCGCGTTGATCGCGTAGAGCGTGCCGTCGGCGGCGCGGAAGCGGTGGTCGACCACGTGCGTGGCGCCCTTCTGCGGGCTGTCGTAGCGGTAGGTGACCTCCGTCCAGTCGGACCCGTTCTGCCGCTCGATGAGCCGGTACCCCGGGAGCTTCTGTGAGATCTCCTCGGCCTGGGACGACGACTCGGCCAGGGAGCTCTCCTTGACCTCGAACAGCATGAGCCTGCTGCTGCCCCCGGGGGCCGTGTACGTGACGACCGGCGCCAGCTTGCCCTGCACCTCCTCGCGCACCCAGCCGTCCGGCACGTCCACCGTGTAGCCGACCGAATCCACCGACCTGCTGTAGCCGGGCAGCGGCTCCGGGGTCGTGGGCTGCGTCGCCGGGTCGCTGGACTCGCCGGGGCCGGCGTAGGTGTCCGGACTCCCGGAGGTGTACCCGGTGTCCGGGGAAGGAACGCTCTGGGTCGCCGTGACGGTCACCGCCGGGCGCGACGGGTCCGCGCCGGTGTGCCCGGACGAGTCGTCCCTGGTCAGCGCCCACACCGCGCCTCCGACACCGCCCGCGAGGACGGCGACGGCCACGATCACCACCAGCAGCCGGCGCGAGTCCGTGGGGGCCGGCCCCCGGCCGCCGCCGGGACTCCCTCCGGGCCCGGACCACGACGGCGGCGGCAGAGGCGTCTCGGGCGGGCGCGGCGCCCCCGCCTGGGTCGCCGTCGCCCACCACTGCTGCTCCGCGTCCGGCGGCACCCCGCCACCGCCGGCCCCGCCCCTGCCCTGCCCGCCCGCACCGTCGTCGTCGACCCACCGCTGGCGGTCCTCGTCCCACCGTTGCGCCACCTCGTCACCCCGTTCCCACTAGGTCCTGTCGTCAAATTCCCGTCGTCGCCCGGAGGGCGGCTCCGCGGCGTCAGGTGCGTGCTCTCGGCGTGCCGGGCCCTGACCCTCGTACTGGATGTACTCGGGTCTGGGCCCGGTGCGGCGAGAGTGCGTGCATGGCGTCGCGGGGCAGGCGGGAATTTGACGACAGGGCCTAGACCGATCCCGCCCCGACCGCTGGGACCTGTCGTTCGGATCAGGCCTGGGCCGCGGGGTCTGGCACGCACACCGGCACCGATCAAGCCCCGTCTCCTGAAACGACCTGATCCAAACGACAGGCCCTATCCGGCCAGCTGCGCGATCACCTGCACCACGGCCGCCGTCGACGCCAGCCCCGCCACGGCCGCGGCGGCGGTCTCCAGGCGCATCCGCAGCCGGCCGAGCCGCGCCTGGTCCGCCTGGCCCGATCTCTCGATCTCCCCCTGCACCACGGCCAGTTCGCCGTCGAGCCCGGTCGTGTCGTCGGTCTCCGTGAGCAGCCGCAGATGCTCACGCAGTGTGCGGACGGCCTCCAGGAGCGCCACGGTCGTCTCGTCGGCGCCGGCCGCGGGCGGCGCCTCGTGATAGTTCGCGGTGCCGTGGTCGCCGAAGTTCACCGCACTGCGCGTGATCCGGTCGACCCGCCCGCCCGAGCCCTCAGTCATCCCTGTTCCCCTCGTTGTACGACGCGCCCCCACTGCCCATGGAGACGGCGCTCTTGCTGATCCGGCCCACCGCGGTGCCACCGCTCATCTGCCCGATGAACTGGCCGCCCGCGGCCACGTTGAAGATGTTCTGCTCGAAGCTGCCCGTCTCGCAGCCGCTGCGCCGCAGCGCCTCACGCACCCCGCTCGCGATGCGGTCCTCGACGGTCTTGATGTAACGGCTGACGTCCATCTCCTGGAACAGGGACAGCCGGTCGGTGCTGCCCATCTCCCGCACGGACACCAACGGGGCGTCCGGCGGGGCCTGTTCGGGCCGGGCCAGCCAGGTGCGCAGGCACTGGGCGAGGGTGCGCAGCATGGAGAACCCGGCCACCACACCCGTCGACGGGGCGGACAGCACCGTCCGCAGCACCTCGCGCCCCGTCGCGCCTTCGCCGGAGGCCGCGATGAAGTCGACGCGCCGGTACTCCTCGAAGATCGGCCCCAGCACGTGCGGTACGACTTCCAGGACCAGCATCCCGCCCTGCGTGTGGACGCGGACCAGCACCGAGACCACGACCTGCTCGTCCCAGGCACCGACCCTGACGCGCAGGAAGTGACGGCGCGCCTCGCCGCCCTCGTCCACCGCCCCGTCCAGGTGCAGCCGGGCCGACGACGGCTCGTACACGCCCTGGTTGCGGCCCACGCCGTACGGCAGGTAGACGAACTCCTCGACCTCCAGGTCCTTGAGCCGGTCCCGGCTGGTGCGCGCGGCGGACTCCCGCAGCGCCTCCAGCTTCGGTACGACCAGGTCGAGGATCTGCCGGTTGGTCAACTGCACCGGCGGGCGGTGCCCGTTCGCCGAACCGTCGCCTGTCTGCTCGGGCAGCTTGCCGTTCAGGCCGTCGAACGGCTTCTTGGCGGGGGTGATCTCCATCGCGAACGACCAGGGCTCGTACGGCTTTCCCGCGCCGACGAACGGCCGGTGGGCGTCGTAGAGCGCCACGGACGCGTGCTGCTCCCAGGTGACGGCCCGCGCGACCCGGAGCTGACGCTCACTGCCCATGGGCAGTGCCACGGACGTACGGGCGAAGGCGTCCCTGGAGAGTTCGACGCTCATGACCGCGGCCACCTGGGAGCGGTGGGCACCGATCACGAAGGTGAGCAGGAGCGGGAAGATCACCAGAAAGGGGTCGTGCAGCAACTGGGTGAGGGCGTAGACCCAGTAGGCGATCTCCGCGGCGCGCGCCATGAAGGTGAGTCCCCAGGCGGTCGCCCTGCGCGGCAGACGCAGCCGGGCGGACTCGTCCCGGCTCGCGGCGTACATGCTCATGCCCCACCCGGACGCGGCCCGCGCGGACCACAGCAGAAAGCAGACGGCGGCGTAGAAGAACACCGCGAGGGCGCCGAACGCCTGCGCGAAGCCCTGGGCCCCCGCGTCCGCGACGCCGGTGGCCGCCCGGACCATCTCCACCAGGAAGAACACGATCCAGATGGCCAGCAGCCCGAGCCCGGTCAGGGCCTCCCTGCGGCGCGCCCGCAGCGCGTGCGCCAGCACGGCGACGACGTCGACACCGAGGGACGGCGCCGCGGGCCGCTCCTCGTGCCCTATGAGTTCGTCGATGACCCGTGCCCGGAACACGGTGTCCAGATGTACTCCGGCACACAACAGCCGTGTCGCCTCGCTGTGTGCGTACCGTCTCTCCGATTCCGTCACTGGGACCACCCCCGTGTGTCTCCCCCGGTCGCGCCCCAGCTCTCTTGAGCAGCCCTGCGCTCCCCTACCGGACCGTACGTCACGACGATAGCGAGAGTTACTCCCCGTGCACCCTCGCATACAGCGAGAAAGCACGTACGTTCGATGCGTACTTTCTGTACGCATGCGTCGGCCCCGCCCGGGACACTTCCCGGACGGGGCCGATGAGTTGCGAGTGACTCAGGTGAGTCGGGTACGTCAGATCAGACCGAGACCGCGGACCGCGTCGCGCTCCTCCTCGAGCTCCTTGACGGAGGCGTCGATACGGGCGCGGGAGAACTCGTTGATGTCCAGGCCCTGGACGATCTCGTACTGCCCGTCCTTGGTGGTGACGGGGAAGGAGGAGATGATCCCCTCGGGCACGCCGTAGGAACCGTCCGACGGGATACCCATGGAGGTCCAGTCACCGTCGGCGGTGCCGTTGACCCAGGTGTACACGTGGTCGATGGCGGCGTTGGCGGCGGAGGCGGCGGAGGACGCGCCGCGGGCCTCGATGATCGCGGCACCGCGCTTGGCGACGGTCGGGATGAAGTCCTCGGCGAGCCACTTCTCGTCGTTCACGACCTCGGCGGCGTTCTTGCCGGCGACCGTGGCGTGGAAGATGTCCGGGTACTGGGTGGCGGAGTGGTTGCCCCAGATGGTGAGGCGCTTGATGTCCGCGACCGTGGTACCGGTCTTCTTCGCGAGCTGGGTCAGCGCGCGGTTGTGGTCCAGGCGGGTCATCGCGGTGAAGCGCTCTGCCGGTACGTCCGGGGCGGCGGCCTGGGCGATGAGGGCGTTGGTGTTGGCCGGGTTGCCCACGACGAGGACCTTGATGTCGTCCGCGGCGTTGTCGTTGATGGCCTTGCCCTGCGGCTTGAAGATGCCACCGTTGGCGGAGAGCAGGTCACCGCGCTCCATGCCCTTGGTACGGGGGCGGGCGCCGACGAGCAGACCGACGTTGGTGCCGTCGAAGGCGACGTTCGGGTCGTCAGTGATGTCGATGCCCGCGAGCAGCGGGAAGGCGCAGTCGTCGAGCTCCATCGCGGTGCCCTCGGCGGCCTTCAGCGCCGGCGTGATCTCCAGGAGGCGCAGCTTGACCGGCACGTCCGCGCCGAGCAGCTGGCCGGAGGCGATGCGGAAGAGCAGGGCGTAACCGATCTGGCCGGCCGCGCCGGTGACGGTGACGTTCACGGGAGTGCGGGTCATGGCGTTCTCCGTATGACAGCAGGCGGTGGGGCGTCCCTGCCCCGGGGTGCAGGATCGTCCCCTGCGTCCACCGCAATGATCGATCAAAGGAACCGATGATCGATCTCTCGGCGTCAAGAGAGATCCGCCGTCAGGCTATCGCGCATCCAGGATCCCGGACGGCCGGGTCCCGTGTGGCCCAGCCCACAACCCCCCGGCCGGGCGGCCGCCGGTCCGGAAGAGGATGACACGACGGCCGCCGTCGGGGTGACCGGCCGGGGCCGGATCCCGTGGGGGTACGGTGCGCCTGCCCCAACGGCGCCGGAACATTCCTGGGGCTCGGATTTCGGGGGTGGGTTCTCCGACTGCGGGTGAGCGGGGGTTGCCCGCGCAGTTCCTCGCGCCCCTGAGGCGGGGCTACGCCCCGAAACCCCGCCCGCCTGTTGTCTTTTGGCCGACGGTTGGTGGGGGCTGGGCGCGCAGTTCCTCGCGCCCCTGAGGGGCGCGGCCCGTCCGGCGTTCGAGGACGAGGCCGGAGACCGAACCCCCACCCACCCCGCCTACCCCGGCCACGCCTTCAACCCGCCCGACGCCTGAGGACAAGGCCAGAGACCGACACCCCACCCACCCCGACCGCGCCTTCAACCCGACCGACGCCAGAGGACAAGGCCAGACACCGACACCCCACCCACCCCGACCGCGCCTCCAGCCCGACCGACGCCAGAGGACAAGGCCAGACACCGACACCCCACCCCACCCCGACCGCGCCTCCAGCCCGACCGACGCCAGAGGACAAGGCCAGACACCGACACCCCACCCACCCCGACCGCGCCTTCAACCCGACCGACGCCAGAGGACAAGGCCAGACACCGACACCCCACCCACCCCGACCGCGCCTTCAGCCCGTTCGGCGTTTGAGGACGAGGCCGTTCAGGCCGACAGGGGGTCTGGGGGCGGAGCCCCCTGGGATGGGGCGGGGAGGGACGGCGGGGGCGAGAGACCGTGTTGTACGTGCCCACCCGCCCCAGCCGAGTCCCCGGGCTAATTCACTTCGTGCAGCCCTTCTGGCCCGATTTCAACGTGACGCACGCCTTCGCCTCGGCGGCGTCCTTGACGGCGATCATCGGGGTGTACGCATCGGTGGCATTGCCGACGGTCCCGGTCTGCTTGGCAGCGGTACCGGCCGCCACCTGCACCGAGTCACCGATCACGGCCTGGGTGATGCGGGCCCAGGCCGCGGCACAGGTCTTGCTGTAGCGCACCTCGACGAGGGTCGTACCGACGGTGATGCTGGTGCTGGTCGTCGCCAGTTGCCCACCGCACCCCATGTTCTCCGGGTCCTTGCCCGTGCAGCCGGCGCCACTGCACTTCACCCCCGCCGGCAGATCGGGATTGGCCGAGGCGGACGTCGAGGGTGTCCTGGGCGCACTCTGCGCCTTCTTGCTGTCGCCGCCCCCGGTGAAGTACACGGCCGCGGCTATCACCACGAGCGCACCCACAACCCCCGCGAGGAACATCGCCAGCCGCCGCTTACGCCGCGCCGCCGCGTCCGCGGATCCCCCCACGGGCGCCCCCGGCCCACCGGTATCGACAGGCCCGGCCGGACCCGCAGAACCACCCGGCCCCGCAGAACCCGCCGGACCCGAAGGACCCGCAGAACCCCCCGATCCCGCAGCCCCCGCCGGACCCGAAGGACCCGCAGAACCCCCCGATCCCGCAGCCCCCGCCGGAGTCGACGGCCCGTACCGCCCCCCGTCACCGGACGGCGTGGCGACGACCCCCCAGCCCCCGCCACGCGAGCCCCCACCGGACGAAGGTCCACCCGAAGGCCCGCCCGAAGAGGACCCGCCGTACCCGGCACCCTCGCGCGCCCCACCCCCGAGCGACGACGAAGAGCCGTACGACGAGTCCTCCACCTCCGTGGCGGACGGCTGCGGCGGCACCGTCGGCGACACCCCCGCGGGCCCGGCGATCCCCGGCGTGATGCCGGGCGTCGCGGTCGCGCTGCCGCCCTTGCGGGCCTGCTTGCCGTTGCTCCCCTTCGCCGGGGACGCCCCGAACTCCCCCAGCGCGGCGCGCGCCTGGGAGATCCGGATCGCTTCCATGGTCATGTCGTGGCGCATCTCCGAGCGGCTCCACGCACGCTCGGCCAGCTCCCACATGGTCGTCAGATGGATGGGATTGGTCCCGGTCACCTCGGCCAGGGCGACGATCGCGCCCTTGGGCGCGAGCAGCCGACCGTTGAGGTACCGCTCCCAGGACGTCTTGCTGTAGCCCGTACGGTCGGCCACCGCGGCGATGCCCAGCCCGCTCCGGTCGACCAGCCGACGCAGCTGGCTGGCGAACTCCCTGACCTGCGGATCGAGTTCATCCGGCAAGTCCCTCCAACGAGGCATTACTGCTCCCCCCTGCTTCTTTCCCCCCGTACGTGCCTGACTGTTCCCCCGCGTGTTCGGCACCCCTGCGCCGAGTCCCCCCGGCCCCCGACGGTCCCCGTTCTGGCTACCCACAGGGATGCGATCGGTCAGGATCTCAGTTCCCGGGATGGGGGCGCACGGGAGCATTCGGGCCCGGGCATGCACCGTTGCACGCCCCGCGGGCTGCGGCCCATTGTCCCATCGACGTCATGGCCGCCAATCGGACCCTCGTCCTCCGCAACAGGACGTCCGGTACCGTCCCGATTGGCCACGCTAACCGGGTTGTTGGGACGGATCAGGGTAAATCCTTGAACTTGTCAAGACATCGACACAACGGGAACACAGGCGTGACCTCACCCGTCACGAGAACACTCAGCTCACCCGAGGGTGACGGCACCCACGACGGCGGCGAGGAGGAGGACGACGGCGAGCAGGGCCGCGTAGAGGAGGAGGCGGGGCGTACGGGACACGGGGGGCCGCCGGGACGATTCCTCGTCGAGCAGGTCCCACCACGGGAGCGTGGGGTCCTCCTCGTAGCCGTCACGGCCGCGCGCGGTGGGAACGGCGTACGCGGCGGGGACGGCGGCTTCGGCGCCGGGAGCAGGTTCACCGCCGGGGACGGAGACGGGACCGGTGACGGGACCGCCCGCCGGTACCCGTACGGGCGGCACGGGCGGCACGGGCGGCACTAACGGAACGGGCGGCACGAACGGAACGGGCTCGGATCCCGGGACGACCCAGCCGACGCCGTCCGGCGGCGCGTCGTCCGGCAGCGCCTCGCCGTCCGACAGCGGCACCGGTTCGGGTGCCCCTACGGACACCGCCACCCCCACAGCCACGAAAACCGCCACACCCACAGACACCCCACCAGACACGAGCGGCGGCACGGGCGGCGGCACGACTTCGACCCCGCCGCACACCTCTCCGCCCGGTTCACCGACGAGCGGTGCCCCGACCACCGCCTCGGCCACTGCCCCGACCGTGCCGACGACCGAACCGACCTCGCACGAACCGACCTCGGCCAAACCCACCGTCAGCAGCGCGCCGCCGACGAGTGAGCCCGTGTCGAGCACACCGCCCGCCCCGGCCGACCCGGGTACGAGCGACTCCGCGCCCGGTGCGCCCACCGAGAGCGCGGTCTGACCCGCGTACGGCAACGCAGAACCCGGGGGCAACCGGATGACAGCAGGATCAGCGCAGTCGGGAGTGGGCCGGATCATCAACGGCCGGTATCTGCTTCTGAAGCAGGTCGGCTCCGGCGGGATGGGCCATGTCTGGCTCGCCCACGACCAGCGGCTCGACTGCGACGTGGCGCTCAAGGAGATCAGGTTCCGCGATGTCCGGGAAGGGAGCGAGGAGCGCGAGTCGCGGATCGCGCGCGCCCGCGCCGAGGCCCGGCACGCGGCGGTGCTGCGCGGCCATCCGCACGTGGTGACGGTCCACGACGTCCTGGAGCACGACGGCCTGCCGTGGATCGTGATGGAGTACGTGGCGGGTGCGGAGGACCTGCGGGCCTGGCTCGCCCGGCGCGGCCCGCTGGCCCCCGACGAGTGCGCCCGCGTCGGCCTCGCGGTGCTGGACGCGCTGACCGCCGGGCACGAGCGCGGCATCATGCACCGGGACGTCAAACCGGCCAACATCCTGCTCGCCCCTGACCGCGCGGGCACCCCCGGCGCGCGCATCCTCCTCACCGACTACGGCGTCTCGGTCCAGCCGGACTCCCCCGAGACCCGCTGGACCCGTACCTCCGTCCTGGTCGGCACGGCCGGCTATCTGGCCCCGGAGCGGGCGCAGGGCGGGCAGCCGACCGCGGCATCCGACCTGTTCTCGCTGGGCTGCACCCTGTACTTCGGTCTTGAGGGCCACGGCCCCTTCGACCGCGACAGCCACCTCGGAGCGCTCGCCGCGGTGGTCGCGGAGGAGGCACCGCCGTCCCGGCGAGCCGGCGCGCTGGGGCCGATCATCGACGCGCTGCTGGTCAAGGACCCCGCCCTGCGGATCTCCGCGGAGCGGACGGCGGCGGCCCTGGCCCGGATCATCCTGCCCGAGCCCCATCCGCCGACCCAGGTCGACACCGGCTCGCAGCCTGCGTGGGCGGGGCTCGTCACCTCCGACGGGCCCGGGGGTCCGGCGCCACCGGGACGGACCCCCGGTGGCCTGTCCCGGGACCACGACTACGCGCCGCCCGCACACGACCAGAGCCCGTCCCCCGCCCGGGGCCAGGGCCTGGCACCGCCCGCCCAGGATCCGGGGCCGGCCGCCCCCGGCCGGGAGCAGAGCTCGGTGGGACAGGACCGGGACCAGGGTTTCGCGGCGCCGGGTTCGTACGTCCCCACGGCCCAGGCCTCTACCGCCCCGGCGCAGCACGCGGCGTACGCACCCATGGCGCAGGCAGCCGGCAGCCGTGCCGGTGCCCCGGCCGCGTACGCCCCTCGCCCGGGCCAGGGTTTCGGTCCGCCGACCCCGCACCCCCCGCGGCCCGGCGCCGGTTTCGGTCCGCCCAGCTACATGGGACCCGCCGCACCCGCCCCGGACCGCGGTGGGCGGCGCGGCAAGCGGACGCTGCTTCTCCAGGTGGGCGCGGCGCTGCTCCTCGCGCTGTCGCTGACGGCGGGAGTGCTCTGGGGCGTGGCCCGGTACGGCAGGACGCAGACGCCCATAGCCCCGTACGGCGCCCAGGTCGGGCTCTCCGCACCTCTCAAGAAGGGCGACTGCGTACTGAGCGACCCGTCCCCCGCACCGTCCTCGGGTACCCCGCGTCTGCAACTGGATCCGAGCTGTGGAGCGCTGCGCCCCGACGGGCAGGTGATGGAGCTGTACAAGGCCCGCTCCTTCGAGGAGGCCGGCAGCGACGGACCGGACCGGTGCGCGGAGCGGACGAAGGCGACCGCCGACAAACTCGCCTGGCACGTCCAGAGCCTGGCCGTGGTGCCCACCCGCGAGGGCTTCGACGCCACCGGCGGCAACGTCGCATGCCTGCTGGTCGGGAAGCACGGTCCGGTGTACGGCAGGCTCGGCGGCCTCCGCCCGTACGGGATGGTGTTCGAGGACGCGACCCAGATGCAGCAGGGCGACTGCCTCGGCCATGCCCGCGGGGACGCGAGCGAATACACCCACTACGAGCTCGTCTCCTGCGACCAGGACCATGTGGGCCGGGTCTTCCGGATCACGCACCTCACCACCCTCATGCCCAAGAAGGAGGCCGATGAGCAGGCGAACGCGCGGTGCGGGGCCGACGCCCCGCCGCAGCGACTCGGCTATCCCGCCGACACCTATGTGAGTCATGGCCTGCGCAGCACAGGACTGTGGAGGAAGGGGTACTACCTGGTGGTCTGCAGCATCGAGCGTCTGGACAAGGCCCTCATGCACGGAGGCGAGTAGCCCACCCGGCTCTGGCGAACCTCGTCCCTTCGGGTGAAAATGGGCGCAGGCCACGGCCCGCGTCGCGGACCCCGCCGGGAGAAGGGTGTAATGCGATGCCCGGTTCGACGAAGGCGATGGGGGTGCTCACCGTCGGCGGGCTCGTCATGGTGACGGCCTATACGGTGGCGCTCGGCAGCAACGGCTGGCTGTGGTTCGGCTGGGTGGTGCTCGGCCTGCTCACGATCGCGATGGTGGCCTCGCGCAACGCCTGACGTGCGCGCGGGTCACTCCCTGGGGAGCCGTCCCGCCGAGTGCACCCCCGGCTGGTACTTCGGCAGCCGGGCGGTGATCTTCATGCCCGCTCCCACGGCGGTCTCGATGACGAGGCCGTACTCGTCCCCGTACACCTGGCGCAGCCGGTCGTCGACGTTGGACAGCCCGATGCCGCCGGAGGGGCTCACCTCCCCGGCGAGGATGCGGCGCAGCCGGTCGGGGTCCATTCCGGTGCCGTTGTCCTCGATCACGACCAGCGCCTCGGCGCCCGCGTCCTGGGCGGTGATGCTGATGTGGCTCTTGTCGGTCTTGCCCTCCAGCCCGTGTTTGACGGCGTTCTCCACGAGTGGTTGGAGGCACAGGAAGGGCAGCGCGACCGGCAGTACCTCGGGGGCGATCTGCAGGGTGACCGAGAGACGGTCCCCGAAGCGGGCTCTGACCAGTGCCAAGTAGTGGTCGATGGCGTGCAGTTCGTCGGCGAGCGTGGTGAAATCGCCGTGCCTGCGGAACGAGTAGCGGGTGAAGTCGGCGAATTCCAGGAGCAGTTCGCGGGCGCGCTCGGGGTCGGTGCGGACGAACGAGGCGATCACCGCGAGCGAGTTGAAGATGAAGTGCGGGGATATCTGGGCGCGCAGGGCCTTGATCTCGGCCTCGATCAGACGGGTGCGGGACTGGTCGAGGTCGGCGAGTTCCAGTTGCACGGAGACCCAGCGGGCGACCTCGCCCGCGGCCCGGACGAGGACGGCGGACTCACGGGGCGCGCAGGCGACGAGCGCTCCGTGGACGCGGTCGTCGACGGTGAGCGGTGCGACGACGGCCCAGCGCAAAGAGCAGTCGGGCTCGTCGCACTTCAGCCGGAAGGCCTCCCCGCGGCCGGTCTCCAAGGGGCCGCCGAGCCGTTCCATGATCTCGGTGCGGTGGTGCTCCCCCAGGCCGTCCCAGGCGAGGACGGTGTCCTGGTCGGTGAGGCACAGGGCGTCCGTGCCGAGCAGGGTGCGCAGTCGGCGGGCGGACTTGCGGGCGGTCTCCCCGGTCAGACCCGCGCGCAGTGGGGGCGCGGCCAGCGAGGCGGTGTGCAGGGTCTCGAAGGTGGCGTGTTCGACGGGGGTGCCGAGGCCGCCGAGGTTCTCAGGCCGCGCGGTGCGCCTGCCGAGCCAGAACCCGGCGGCGAGCAGCGGAAGCACGGCGACGCAGAGGCCCGCCAGGAATCCGCTCACGCCGTCACCGCCCCGCTCGACGATCCGCTCACGCCCTGGCCTCCCCGCGTGCGTCGGCGTCCGCGCGCCTGTCTCCTCCGGCCAGTTCTTCCGGCAGGTGGAACCGGGCCAGGATCGCCGCCGTCCCGGCCGGCACCCGTCCGGCCGTGGCCAGCGACACCAGGACCATGGTGAGGAACCCGAGCGGCACCGACCAGAGCGCTGGCCAGGCGAGCAGTGCGTGCAGCGCGCCCGAGCCCGGGTAGCCCGCCATGGTCGCCGCGACGGCGACGAAGGCCCCGCCGCCGCCGACGAGCATTCCGGCCGCCGCGCCCGGCGGGGTCAGCCGCCGCCACCAGATGCCGAGGACCAGCAGCGGGCAGAAGGAGGACGCGGACACGGCGAAGGCGAGTCCGACGGCGTCGGCGACGGGCAGTCCGCCGACGATCACGCTCGCCGCGAGCGGCACCACCATGGCGAGTACGGTGCCCAGCCGGAAGTGGCGTACACCGCGCGAGGGCAGCACGTCCTGGGTGAGCACCCCGGCCACCGCCATGGTCAGTCCGGACGCGGTCGACAGGAACGCCGCGAAGGCCCCGCCCGCCACCAGCGCGCCCAGGAGATCCGCGCCGAGCCCGCCGATCACGCGGTCGGGCAGCAGCAGGACGGCGGCGTCGGCGTTCCCGGTGAGGCTCAGTTCGGGGGCGTACAGGCGGCCGAGCGCCCCGTAGACGGGCGGCAGCAGGTAGAACGCGCCGATCAGGCCGAGGACGGCGACCGTGGTGCGGCGGGCCGCGACGCCGTGCGGGCTGGTGTAGAAGCGGACGACGACGTGCGGCAGTCCCATCGTGCCGAGGAAGGTGGCGAGGATCAGTCCGTACGTGGCGTACAGCGGGCGTTCCTCGCGGCCCGCCGCCAGCGAGGTCGACATGCCGCCGTTGCTGCCCCGGTCGGCGGCCGGGACGGGGTCGCCCTTGGCGAAGGTCAGCCGGGTGCCGCGCTCGATGTGGTGGACGCCCGCTGGGAGTCGGAGCCGCTCGCCGTCATAGCGGTGGCCGTCGACCGTGCCGGTGGCCGTGACGCCCAGCGGGTCCGAGAGCTTCAGGTCGAGGCTGTCGTCGACGCGGACGACGCGCTGCTCGCGGAAGGTCGCGGGTTCGGCGAAGGCCTGGCGCGGGGCGCCGTCGGCCTGCCAGGCGAGGACCAGGAAGAGTGCGGGGACCAGCAGGGCTGTGAGTTTCAGCCAGTACTGGAAGGCCTGCACGAAGGTGATGCTGCGCATGCCTCCGGCGGCGACGGTGGCGACCACGACGACCGCGACGAGCACCCCGCCGAACCAGTCGGGCGCGTCGGTCAGTACGGCCAACGTCAGCCCGGCGCCCTGTAGTTGGGGCAGCAGGTACAGCCAGCCGACCCCGACCACGAAGGCACCGGCGAGGCGTCGCACGGCCGGTGAGCCGAGGCGCGCCTCCGCGAAGTCGGGCAGGGTGTACGCGCCGGAGCGGCGCAGCGGGGCCGCGACGAACAGGAGCAGTACGAGATAGCCGGCCGTGTAGCCGACGGGGTACCAGAGCATGTCGGGGCCCTGGACGAGGACGAGGCCCGCGATGCCGAGGAAGGAGGCGGCGGAGAGGTACTCGCCGCTGATCGCGGCCGCGTTGAGCCGGGGGCCCACGGTGCGTGAGGCGACGTAGAAGTCGGAGGTGGTCCGGGAGATGCGCAGGCCGAACGCGCCGACCAGGACGGTCGCCACGACGACGAGGGCGACGGCGGGGACGGCGTAGTTCTGATTCACGGCTCAGCGGTCCTCGTTCTCGGCTCAGCGGTCCTCGACCAGGCGCACGAAGTCCTTCTCGTTGCGCTCCACTCGCCGCACGTACCAGCGGGCGAGCAGGACCAGGGGCGGGTAGACGCAGAAGCCGAGCACGGCCCACTCCAGGCTCGCGCCGTCCGGCATCGCGGCGAAGACCAGGGGAAGTGGCCCGACCAGCAGGACGAGCACGGCGAACACCACCATTGCCGCACGGAGTTGACTGCGCATCAGGGAGCGGACGTACGTGTGGCCGAGCGTGGTCTGTTCGTCGATCTCGGTCCTGGGCCGGTAGTAGCCGGAGGTGCGGCGGGTGCGCCGGGGCACTCCCGTGACGACCACCCGGCGTTCGGTCGGGTCCTGCGGCACGCCGTTTCCCCCTCTCAGCTCGTGGTCCGGCGCATCAGCAGATCGCGCAGTTCGCGGGCGTGCCGGCGGCTGACCTGGAGTTCGACGGAGTCGACGAGGACGCTCACGGTGCCCGCGTCCAGGCGGAGTTCGCCGATGTGGCGCAGGGCGACGAGATGGCGCCGGTGGATGCGGACGAAGCCGCGTGAACGCCAGCGTTCCTCCAGGGTGGAGAGCGGGATGCGGACGAGATGGCTGCCCTGGGCGGTGTGCAGGCGTGCGTAGTCGCCGTGTGCTTCGACGTGGGTGATGTCCTCGACGGCCACGAAGCGGGTGACGCCGCCGAGTTCGACGGATATGTGGTCCGGGTCGGGCTCGTGGACGGGTATCCGCGGTGCGGCTTCCTGGAGTTGGGCGGCCCGCCGGACGGCTTCGGCCAGCCGCTCCCGCCGTACCGGCTTGAGGACGTAGTCGACGGCCTTGAGGTCGAAGGCCTGGACGGCGAAGCCCTCGTGGGCGGTGACGAACACGACGAGCGGCGGCGAGGCGAAGCCGGTGAGCAGCCGGGCGAGGTCGAGTCCGTCGAGTCCGGGCATGTGGATGTCGAGGAAGACGACATCGATGGCTTCGGGCCCGTCGGGTCCGGATTCCAGGGCCCGGTTGATCCGGCGCAGCGCCTCGGTCGCGTCGCTCGCTCCCTCGGCGCTGGAGATCCGGGGATCGGTGTTCAGGAGGTAGAGGAGTTCCTCGAGGGACGGTTGTTCGTCGTCGACGGCGAGCGCGCGCAGCATGAGAGTGGAGTGTAGGAGCGATCGGCATGCCTGGACATGTGCGGGACGTGGACGGCGTCGCCGGACATGCGGACGTTCTCGCTGGTTGCGTGGACGTCGTCGCTGGATACAGTGCCGCCATGAACAGCAAGCCCGCGATGTTCGACGAACTCGACCGCAAGATCATCACGGCCCTGATGGCCAACGCCCGGTCGAGCTTCGCCGAGATCGGCACGGCGATCGGACTGTCGGCCAC
Source organism: Streptomyces sp. NPDC007095 (assembly GCF_040634475.1). Taxonomy (NCBI): domain Bacteria; kingdom Bacillati; phylum Actinomycetota; class Actinomycetes; order Kitasatosporales; family Streptomycetaceae; genus Streptomyces; species Streptomyces sp. NPDC007095. The sequence continues at coordinate 24,231 of NZ_JBEYFS010000036.1, read as the reverse complement.
CGCGGTCAAGCGCCGTGTCGACCGGCTCCGCGAGACCGGGGTGATCACCGGGTTCACGGCCACGGTGAAGCCGACGGCGCTCGGCTGGCGCACGGAGGCGTACGTCGAGGTGTACTGCGAGGGCGCGGCGCCGCCCCGACGGCTCGCGGAGGTGGTCCGCAACCATCCGGAGATCACCGCGGCCATGACCGTGACGGGCGGCGCGGACGCGTTGCTCCATGTGCGCGCCACGGATGTGGACCACTTCGAGGAGGTGCTGGAGCGGATCCGCACCGAGCCCTTCATCCGGAAGACGATCAGCTACATGGTGCTGTCGCATCTGCTGCCGGAGGCCCCGGAGGCGGGCGCCACCCACGCGGCCCCACAGGATGCACTGGACGCATCAAACCTGCGTTGACCTGAGTGATTACGCAGCGATGCTGCGCACACACGCAGCTCTCGTCTCTTGTCGCCCGTATCCCCTGTTTCCTACCTTGGAGGCACCCCCCGTCGACACCGCAGGAAGCGGAGGAACCTCTCTGTGCCCGACAGCCGTGTGCCGCGCCCTCGGCGCTTTCTCGTCTGTGAACCCAGACACTTCGCCGTGCAGTACGCGATCAATCCCTGGATGCATCCCGACGCCCAAGTGGACGTCGATCTGGCCCGTGACCAGTGGGCGGCGCTGATCGGCGCCTACCGGGCCCACGGCCACACCGTGGACACCGTGGAGCCCGTGGCGGATCTCCCGGACATGGTGTTCGCGGCGAACTCCGCGCTCGTCCTGGCGGGCCGGGTCTTCGGCTCGTACTTCCACGCACCGCAGCGCCGCCCCGAGTCCACCGCGTACGAGACCTGGTTCAAGGCGGCCGGTTTCGACGTCTACCGTCCCGAATCCGTCTGCGAGGGCGAGGGCGACCTCGTCCCGGTGGGCCGGTACGTACTGGCCGGCACCGGATTCCGGACTACCCCCGAGGCGCACCGCGAGGTGCAGGAGTTCTTCGGCGTCCCGGTGGTCAGCCTCCAACTGGTGGACCCGCGCTTCTACCATCTGGACACGGCGCTCTTCGTCCTGGACGACGGGCCCGAGGCGAACATCGCGTACTACCCGGAGGCGTTCTCGCCCGGCAGTCGCGAGGTTCTGGCCCGGCTCTTCCCGGACGCGGTGCTCGCGACCCGTGAGGACGCGTTCACCTTCGGCCTGAACTCCGTCTCCGACGGTCGTCACGTGTTCATCGCGCCGCGCGCCGAGGCCCTCGCCGACCGGCTCGCCCGCCACGACTACGTCCCCGTCCCCGTCGACCTCTCCGAGTTCCACAAGGCCGGCGGTGGCATCAAGTGCTGCACCCAGGAGATCCGCTCATGACCGCTCCCGCCCGTACGCTCGCGTCCTCCGCCGTCGGTCCGCGCTCCTCCGCCGACCTGATCCGCGCCGAGGAGCCCGTCCTCGCGCACAACTACCACCCGCTTCCCGTGGTCGTCGCCCACGCCGAGGGCACCTGGGTCGAGGACGTCGAGGGCCGCCGCTACCTCGACATGCTGGCGGGCTACTCGGCCCTCAACTTCGGCCACCGCAACCCGGTGCTGATCGACGCGGCCCACCGTCAGCTGGACCGGCTGACGCTCACCTCGCGCGCCTTCCACAACGACCGGCTGGCCCAGTTCGCCGAGTCGCTGGCCGAGTTGACCGGCCTGGACATGGTCCTGCCCATGAACACGGGCGCGGAGGCGGTGGAGAGCGCCATCAAGGTGGCCCGCAAGTGGGCGTACGAGGTGAAGGGCGTCGCACCGGACCGGGCGACGATCGTGGTGGCCGCGGACAACTTCCACGGCCGTACGACGACGATCGTGAGCTTCTCGACGGACGAGACGGCCCGCGCCGGTTTCGGCCCCTTCACCCCGGGCTTCCGTGTCGTCCCGTACAACGACCTCGCCGCGCTGGAAGCGGCCGTCGACGAGACGACCGCGGCCGTGCTGATCGAGCCCATCCAGGGCGAGGCGGGCGTCGTCATCCCGGACGACGGTTACCTGACCGGTGTCCGCGAGCTGACCCGGCGCGCCGGCTGTCTGTTCATCGCGGACGAGATCCAGTCGGGTCTGGGCCGCACGGGCACCACGCTCGCCGTGGAGCACGAGGACGTCGTGCCCGACCTGCTCCTGCTGGGCAAGGCACTCGGCGGCGGCATCGTGCCGGTGTCGGCGGTGGTCGGCCGCCGGGACGTGCTCGGGGTGCTGCGGCCCGGTGAGCACGGCTCGACGTTCGGCGGCAATCCGCTGGCCGCGGCGGTCGGCTCCGCGGTCGTCGGACTCCTGGAGACCGGTGAATACCAGAGCAGGGCGGCCGAGTTGGGCGAGGTCCTGCGGGGCGGTCTGACGGCGCTCGTGGGCCGGGGCGTGGAGGGCTTCCGCTCTCGCGGACTGTGGGCGGGCGTCGACATCGACCCGGCCATCGGCACCGGGCGCGAGATCAGCGAGGGCCTGATGCGCGAGGGAGTCCTGGTCAAGGACACCCACGGATCGACGATCCGACTGGCCCCGCCGCTGACCATCACCGGCGAGGAACTCCAGTCCGCCCTGGGCGCCTTGGAGAAGGTGCTGACACAGGGGGTCTGACACCGGCGCCGACAGCCGCCGGCGCCTTGGTGGGCACGCCGCGATCCCATCGCCCGGCCGCGCCGCTCTGCCCGGACAAGGCGGTGGAGGCCGAGGAGATGCAGGGTCCGAATGAGAAGGTCGCCGATGTCGACCGGCTGATCGAGGCCAGATCGACATCGACCTGTCGAGGAGTGCAGGCAGGCGATCATTCGGCGGTGAGCTCTGCGAGTTGCTCGGCCGCGGCCATGTTGCCCTGGTCGGCGAGGCGTCGCAGCTCGTCCATGTTGTCCTGCTCGGTGGCGAGTTCGATCAGCTGGTCGGTGGCCGTGGCATTGCCTCTGTCCGAAAGGCGGCGCAGTTCTTCGAGGTTGCCTTGCTCTGCGGCGAGTTGGACGAGCTCGTCGGCTGCGGTGGGGTTGTCCGCGTCCGCGAGGCGGCGCAGTTCGTTCAGGTCGCCGAGTTCGGCGGCGAGTTCGATCAGCTGGTCGGTGGCCGTGGCATTGCCTCTGTCCGAAAGGCGGCGCAGTTCTTCGAGGTTGCCTTGCTCTGCGGCGAGTTGGACGAGCTCGTCGGCTGCGGTGGGGTTGTCCGCGTCCGCGAGGCGGCGCAGTTCGTTCAGGTCGCCGAGTTCGGCGGCGAGTTCGATCAGCTCGTCGATTGCAGAGGCGTCGCCGCGCTCGGCGCGTTCCCGCAACGCAGACAGCTCGGGCTCGGTCATGACGGGCAACCTCTCCATGGTTTCGCTCCTGGACCGGCCGGCCCTGGACCTTGTGCGGCTATGCGCCGGGGCTGGGCAGCTTTCCCGAGGCGCGCAGCGTGTCGCGGTGTGTGTGCCACTCGTCCACCAGCTTGGGCAGGCGTTCGGCCAAGAACTCGGCCAGTGCGACCATCTCCTCGAGTGGCGCGCGCCGCTCCGGCGGAGCGGCGGCGAGCAGTGCCAGCCCCTCCCTGAACAGCGCCGCATGCTCCTCATGGATGGCGGAATCGAAGTTCTGCGGCTGCCGGCTGGCCGGATCCAGGCTCACCCGGTCCATACGCTCGCCGGCAGCGCGCGTTCGCCGCGCCATCCCGTAGCTCTCAAGCAGCTTCACCGCACCGGTGATGGCACTCCGGCTCGCCAGCAGCGCCTCACTCAGCTCGTCGATCGTCTCCTGAGGCGGATCACAGACGAGCAGGTACCCCAACAGGCGCCCGGCCATCGGCGGAAACCCGTACTGGCGGGCATGGAACCGCCCCACGTGGTCGGCGAAGATCAGCTGGCTGTCATTCGGCACACCACCAAAGCTAGCACCAATGACTGAGATGACACAGATTTGTGTCATCTCAGTTCTGATCAGTCGATGATCGCGCCAAGCCGGTCAAGGGCATGCTCACCGGCCCTCTCGCCATGCTCGCCTGGTCCTTCGTCCGCGACGGCCAGCCCCTCGCCGACACCACCAGACATCCACTCCCCGCGTGTACCCGGCGCGGACGAGGCGGCGGCGCTACTGTGCAAGGGACTTGAGGCCATCCCCGTCGAGCGGCTGCGGGCCGGCCCCGACTGCGGCCTGAAGACCCGCGCCTGGCCCGAGACCCGCGCATCGCTGGAGAACCTGGTCACGGCGGCCCGGACCGTCCGCGCGCAGCCGTCCGCGCACTGAGCCCGTACGGCGGGCCGGGAGAGCACGACCAGCGCTTTCCCGGCCCGTCGGCGGCCCACCACACCACCAGCCCCGCGCCCCCATGGAGGCCGGTGGCTCACGGTCGCCAGTACAGCGCGGGGTCGGGGTGGTCGGTGAAGCCGAGTTCGCGGTACAACGGTTCACCCTCGGCGGAGGCGTACAGGTCCACTCGGGCGACCTCACGTTCCCTGAACCAGTCGAGCAGGCCCCGCATGATCGAGCGGCTGTGCCCGCGGCGCCGGTACGACGGGTCGGTGACCACGCCGATCACATGCCCGATCCGGCCGTTGCGCAGGTGCGGACCGGGCAGCCGCTGCTCGATGGTGGCGATGCCACAAGCGGCCAGGCCACGGTCGTCGGCGCCGTCGGCGCCGTCCACCACGAGGATCCGCACGGCATCCGCGGTCAGCTGTTCCTTCAGCACCACGGCCAGGGCGTCCAGCCAGTCGTCGTCCGCCGCCGCGGGGCTGAAGAAGTGACCGCCGAGGTCCTCGAACAGCAAGGCCCGCAGACGTACGAGCTCCACCAGGTCGTACTCCACCGCCTGTCGTACGGCCGGCCCGTTTCCCTTGCGTTGTCCCATGCCGACCAGACTGATGTAATGGCCTTATGCACCTCAACCCTTACGGCGAGGACGCCGTGAACCTGGCCGCCGATCTGGCCAACCGGCGCCCGGCCGGCGCCGAGGAGCTCGCGGACCGCTGCCGCGCCGCCGGGCTGGTGCTGGAGAACCCGGTCACCCCCCAAGACCTCGACCGCACCCAGGACGCACTGGCGGCGTGGGAGAAAGTCGTCGATGCCACCGACGAGCACGAACGCGCCGAGCTGCTCAACCGGATGCTGGCGGCGGCCGCCGCCCACCCGCGGATGACCAACCACGCCGGCAGCGGCTGGCACCTGCACTTCCGCGACGACCGGCAGACACTCGGCTCCGTACTGTTCTCACTCATCGCCGTGGGTACCGCACTGCACCTGACCGGACGAGGCATGCACCGCCTCAGACGCTGCGCCGTGAGCGAGTGCACCACGATCTTCGCCGACACATCCCGCACCGGACGACAGCGGTACTGCACCCCACGCTGCGCCAACCGCGACGCGGTACGCCGCCACCGGGCACGCGGCGTTTGATGTGCGTCACGAGCCGCCCCTATCCCCCGCGTGGCCAGTAGAGCATCCTCAGGGATGACCAAGTCTGGAAGAACGCGGCCCCAGAGCCGACCCGGTAGAGTTGGAGAGATACCGTGTTCTACTACGTGCTCAAGTATGTGCTTCTGGGTCCACTGTTGAGGCTGGTGTTCCGGCCCCGGATCGAGGGCCTTGAGCACATACCGGCGTCGGGCCCCGCCATCGTGGCCGGCAACCATCTCTCGTTCTCGGACCACTTCCTGATGCCCGCGATCCTGAAGCGGCGGATCACCTTCCTGGCGAAGGCCGAGTACTTCACGGGGCCCGGTATCAAGGGGCGGCTGACGGCCGCCTTCTTCCGCAGCGCCGGACAGATCCCGGTGGACCGCTCCGGCAAGGACGCGGGCCAGGCCGCGATCCGCGAGGGACTGGGCGTGCTGCGCAGGGACGAACTGCTCGGCATCTACCCGGAGGGGACGCGTTCGCACGACGGCCGCCTCTACAAGGGCAAGGTCGGCGTCGCGGTGATGGCGCTCAAGGCCGGGGTTCCGGTCATCCCCTGCGCCATGATCGGCACCTTCGAGGCACAGCCGCCGGGTCAGAAGATCCCGAGCCTCCACCCCGTGGTGATCCGCTTCGGAAAGCCCCTCGACTTCTCCCGCTACGCCGGAATGGAGAACGAGAAGGCCATCCTGCGCGCCGTCACCGACGAGATCATGTACGCCATCCTCACCCTCTCCGAGCAGGAGTACGTCGACCGGTACGCGGCTGTCGTCAAGGCGGAAAAGGCGGCCGAGGTCGCGGCACAGGCCCGCAAGTTCCCGCGGATGCCTCTGAGTTGAGAGGCGCACGACAGGCAGAAGGGGCGGCCGGAGATCCGGCCGCCCCTCTGTTGTGCGTGGGGTGTTACGGAATCGGCGTGGCGTGCGGGGTGCACGTCACATCGGCCGCGTCCGTCTTGCCGGTGAGCAAGTAGGAGTCCACCCGGGTGTTGATGCACGGGTTGACCAGGCCGGTCACACCGTGCGAGCCCGCACCGTTCTCGGTGATCAGGCGGGAGCCCTTGAAGCGCTTGTGCAGTTCGACGGCGCCGGGGTACGGGGTGGCGGCGTCACGCGTGGACTGCACGATCAGGACGGCGGGCAGACCCTTGCCGGTCTTGACGTTCACCGGGGTCTGCTGCTTGACCGGCCAGGTCGCGCAGGGCAGGTTCATCCACGCGTTGGCCCACGTCATGAACGGGTAGCTCTTGTGGAGCTTCGTGTTGTCCTTGTCCCACTTCGACCAGCTGGTGGGCCACTTGGCGTCGGCGCACTCGACGGCCGTGTAGACGGCGTTACCGTTCTCCGAGGCGATGTTGCCCACGGTGTCGGACATGTCGGGGGCGGCGGCGTCGACGAGCGCCTGGGTGTCACCGGCGACGTACTTGCTGAACGCCGTCGCGACCGGCACCCACGACGAGTCGTAGTACGGGGCGCTCTGGAAGAAGGAGATCAGTTCGGCGGGGCCGACGACGCCACCGAGCGGGCTCTTCTTCGCGGTGGCCCGCAGCTTCAGCCACTGGTCCTGGACCTTGGCGCGGGTGTCGCCGAGGTGGAAGGCGGCGTCGTTGTTGGCGACCCAGTCCTCCCAGTCCTTCCAGCGGCCCTCGAAGGCGATGTCCTGCTCCAGGTTGGCCTGGTACCAGATGTTCTCCTTCGCCGGGTTGACGACACTGTCGACGACCATGCGGCGGACGTGGCCCGGGAACAGGGTGCCGTAGACGGCGCCGAGGTACGTGCCGTAGGAGACGCCCAGGTAGTTGAGCTTCTTCTCACCGAGTGCGGCCCGGATGACATCCAGGTCGCGGGCAGTGTTGGGCGTGGTCATCTGCGCCAGCATCGCCTTGCCGCTGCGCTTGGCACAGCCGTCCGCGTACGCGGCGGCGAGCCCCCGCTGGACGCGCTTGTCGGCCTCGGAGTCCGGCACCGGGTCGGCCTTGGGCGCCTTCACGAACTCCTGAGGGTCAATGCAGGAGATCGGGGCCGAGTGGCCGACACCGCGCGGGTCGAAGCCCACGAAGTCGTACGCCTTCGAAGTGTTCACCCAGAGGGGGTTCTTGGTGGTGACGCGGCGCGGGAAGCGCATGCCCGAACCACCGGGACCGCCCGGGTTGTAGACGAGCGCGCCCTGGCGCTCCGCCTTGGTCCCGGTGTTCCCGATGCGGTCGACGGCGAGCTTGATCTGCTTGCCGTACGGGTGGGCGTAGTCGAGCGGGACGGACACCCAGCCGCACTGGATCGGCTTCTCGAAGCCCCAGTCCGCGGGGCAGTCCTGCCAGTTGATCCCGGCCTTCGAGGCTCGGGCGGCGGCGATCGCCGCGCCGCGGGCCTCACGGTCCTGACCATGGCGCGAGTCGGCGGTGGCCGACGGCGCCGCGACGGCTCCGGCTATCAGGGTCGCCGTGACGAGTGCTCCGGCCGAAGCGAACGCGGTCAGGCGTCTCGTCGGTCTCTTAGCCCTCAAGTGGGACCTCCCCGTACATCGTTGCGATTGGTACGGGGATCCTTTCGGCTGTGAGGTCCCTGAGAACAGGGGTGACCGGCCTTCTTTACCATTCCGATAACCGGAGTACCAAGTCCCGTTGAGCGGAGAGTACTTATCGACTTATCGGTCGAGTGCGCGCAAGGCCTCGTCCAGTACCCGCCGCAGCCGCAGCGCGTCCGGTGCCAGGGCGCTCACCAGGACCGCGGGCCCGGCGAGCGGCATGAGGGCCGCGTACTCCCCCAACAGCCGCGCCTGCGGCGGCTCGGGCTCGAACTCCGGCCGTACGACGACGAGCTGGCCCAGAGCCCGATGTCCCCCGAGTACCGCGGGACCGTCCCAGCCGCCGGGTGCGCCGGGGCCGCACGAGAGCTCCTGGTCCAGCAGCGGCCGTCCGTCGAGCCGCACGACAAGACGACTGGCGAGCCGTCCGGGTTGCTCGCCGACGCGGCCGAGCACCTGCTCCTCCCGGAAGACGAGCCGAGCGCCCGACCGGAGCTCGACGCGCGAGGACACATACAGGTCACTCTCCTGGGCGGAGATCAACTGCTCGGGCAGCCAGCGCAGTTCACCCCCGCCGGACACGTCGAGCCGCACATCGTAACGAGCCTCGCCTTTGGCCTGTCCCGGCAGAGCGATGGTCGCGGCGGCCGATCCGACGTGCAGCCGGGCCCCCTCCCCCACCTCCGCCTCCACGGCGAAGCGGTCACCGCCGAGCGGCCCGCTCATCGCCCCGACGAGCATGACGCGTGCCTCGTCCCCGCTCGCCCGGGTGCGCCGCAGCGCGAGCGGCCCCTCTCCCTCCAGCACGGGCAGCGCGGTACCGCCGCGCCCGTCGGCCCGTGCCCCGATCCGTGCGGTGGCCCGCACTCCCGCTGTGGTCATGCCGTCCACGCGGCCAGCCGTTCCCGCACCCAGTCCGCGACGGCCGTCACCCCGGCCTCGGTCCGCAGCGACTGGAAGACGACGGGCAGCTCGGCCCGCTGCGCCTTGGCGTCGGCGGCCATCCGCCCCAGGTCGGACCCCACGTACGGCGCGAGGTCGGTCTTGTTGACGACGAGCAGGTCGGCGGTGGTGACACCGGGCCCGCCCTTGCGCGGAATGTCGTCCCCGCCCGCCACGTCGATGACGAAGACCTGCGCGTCCACCAGTCCCTTGGAGAACGTCGCGGTGAGGTTGTCACCCCCGGACTCGACGAGGATGAGGTCCAGCGGCCCCACCTCGTCCTCCAGGTCCTCCACCGCTTCGAGGTTCGCGGAGATGTCGTCCCGGATCGCGGTGTGCGGGCACGCCCCCGTCTCCACGGCGGTGATCCGCTCCGGCGGCAGCACGGCCTCCCGCAGCAGGAACTCGGCGTCCTCCCGCGTGTAGATGTCGTTCGTGACGACCGCGAGGGACAGCTCGTCCCGCAGCGCCCGGCAGAGCGCGGCGACGGTCGCCGTCTTCCCGGACCCGACGGGCCCACCGAGCCCGATGCGCAGAGCGCGCCGCGAGCCGTCGGGCCGACGAGCGTCGGCACTGACGGCGGAGGCGCCGTCGTGGGAGTGATCGTGGTCGAGATGCATGATGGCGGCTCCGAGGTTTTGTCTTTCGGCCCGATACGGGGGTCTGGGGGGGCGGAGCCCCCGGAGGACATGGCAGAGGCGGCGGAGGCGATCCGCCTACGACGCGAAGAGCCGTACGGCCCAGGCGGCATGCGCCTGCGCACTGATCTCCAAGAGCGGAGCGGACACCGCGGGCAACGCGTCGACCCCACCGTCGGCCACGTTGCGCGCCGCGTCGGCCGCCGCACACGCCACGACGTCCAGCTCGGGCGCGAGCCTGGCCAGCACCCCGGTGGCATCGAACGGATCAAGGCTCAGCAACCGCACGGTCGCGGTCGCCGGACCGCTGACGCTCTCGTACGCGGAGCAGTACGCGGCGTCCTCGGGCCCGAGCCCGGCGGCCCGCGCCGCCAGCCCCAGTACGACCGGCTGATGCGCTCCCTTGGGAAAGGTCCGCGCCAGCGCGTCGAGTTCCCCGGACGGCCAGGTCGCCCGAGCCGCCCGCATCAACTGCCGCCCGAGCCGCCGCGCGGCGATCCTAAGGGCCGGCGACGGCGTACGCGCGTCCGCGGCCGAGTCCAGCAGCGCCGGATCGACCCCGAGCGCGGCCGCCGCGGCCAGGGCCGCCGACACCAGCCCCGCCGTGTGCAGTCGTCCCCGGCAGAAGTCCTCCAGGCTCTCCGCCCCGCTGATCCGCCCGGCCTTGACGGCCGCCTCGGCCCCGCCGGAGTGGGCGTGCCCGCCGGCGGGGAAGCGGCCGTCGGCCAGGACGAGTAGTGCCGCGCGGGACATCAGAAGAGGAAGTAACGCTGGGCCATGGGCAGTTCGGAGGCCGGTGTGGCCTCGACCAGCTCCCCGTCGATGTGCACGGCGAAGCTGTCGGGATCGACCCGCACCCGCGGCCGGGCGTCGTTCTCCCGCATGTCGGCCTTGGTCACCCCACGCGTCGACTCGATCGCCACGAACCGCTTCCCCAGCGAGAGCCGCTCCGGCAGCCCGTCCTCGATGGCGAGCGGCGCAACGAAGTTGAACGAGTTCGAGGCCGGAGCCCGTCCGATCGCCCCGAACATCGGCCGGGGCAGGATCGGCTGCGGTGTCGGGATGGACGCGTTGGCGTCGCCCATCTGCGCGTACGCGATCTGCCCGCCCTTGATGACGAGTTGCGGCTTGACCCCGAAGAACGCGGGCTCCCACAGCACGAGGTCGGCGAGCTTGCCGGTCTCGACGGAGCCGATCTCGCGGGCGAGGCCCTGCGCGAGCGCCGGGTTGATCGTGTACTTGGCGACATAGCGACGTACGCGGTGGTTGTCCGCGCGCCCGTCACCGGGGAGGGCGCCGCGCCGCCGCTTCATCACATGGGCCGTCTGCCAGGTCCGCATGATGACCTCGCCGACCCGGCCCATCGCCTGGGCGTCGGAGGAGATGATCGAGATGGCGCCCAGGTCGTGCAGGATGTCCTCGGCCCCGATGGTGGAGGGCCGGATGCGGGACTCGGCGAAGGCCAGGTCCTCCGGGACGGCCGCGTTGAGGTGGTGGCAGACCATCAGCATGTCGAGGTGTTCCTCGGCGGTGTTGACGGTGTACGGCCGGGTCGGGTTGGTGGAGCTGGGCAGTATGTGCGGCTCGGAGACCACGGTCATGATGTCCGGCGCGTGCCCTCCGCCCGCGCCCTCGGTGTGGTAAGCGTGGATGCCGCGGCCGGCGATCGCGGCGAGCGTGTCGCCGACGAACCCGGCCTCGTTCAGGGTGTCCGTGTGGATGGCGACCTGGATGCCGGTGCGGTCGGCGACGGTCAGCGCGGCGTCGATGACGGCGGGCGTCGAGCCCCAGTCCTCGTGCAGCTTGAGACCGAGCGCCCCGCCCCGGATCTGCGACAGCATCGCGTCGCGCGAGACGGTGTTGCCCTTGCCGAGCAGACCGAAGTTGAGCGGGTACTGCTCCATCGCCTCCAGCATCCGGGCGAGGTGCCAGGGGCCGGGAGTGACCGTCGTCGCCTTCGAGCCCTCGGCGGGACCGGTGCCGCCGCCGACCAGCGTCGTGATGCCGGAGGCGAGCGCCTCGTCGGCGATCTGCGGACAGATCAGGTGGACGTGCGCGTCGATGGCGCCCGCGGTGACGATCCGTCCGTTGCCCGCGATGATCTCGGTCTCGGGGCCGATGACGAGGTCAGGGTGGACCCCGTCCATGGTGTCCGGGTTGCCGGCCTTGCCGATGCCGGTGATCCGGCCGTCGCGGATGCCGATGTCGGCCTTGACGATCCCCCAGTGGTCGACGATCACGACACCCGTGATGACCGTGTCCGGAGTGCCGTCTGCGCGCGTAGCGCGCGCCTGGCCCATGGATTCGCGAATGACCTTGCCACCGCCGAAGACGGCCTCGTCACCGGCGAGCCCGGGGCCGCCGGAACGATCCTCTTCGATCTCGATCAGCAGGTCGGTGTCGGCGAGCCGGATGCGGTCGCCGGTGGTGGGGCCGAACAGGTCGGCATACGCGGCGCGCGAGAGCTCAGGCATCGAGGGCACCTCCGGTCTCCCCGCGCAGGCCGGGCACGACACGGGCGCCGGTGAGCGGAACGAGTTCGACGTCGACGGGGATCCCGGGCTCGAAGCGCACGGCCGTGCCGGCTGCGACGTTGAGCCGCTTGCCGCGCGCGGCGGCGCGGTCGAAGTCCAGACCGGGGTTGGCCTCGGCGAAGTGGTAGTGGGAGCCGACCTGGACGGGCCGGTCGGCGGCGTTGAGGACGGTCAGCCGGGTGACCTCGCGGCCCTCGTTGAAGGCGACGGTTCCGTCGGCGAACAGGATCTCTCCGGGAATCACGGCTCTCGCTCCCCCGTCAGACGATCGGGTCGTGGACGGTGACGAGCTTGGTGCCGTCCGGGAAGGTCGCCTCGACCTGGACGTCGTGGATCATCTCGGGGATGCCCTCCATGACGTCGTCCCGGGTGAGGATCTTGCGCCCGGAGGACATCAGCTCGGCGACCGTGCGGCCGTCGCGCGCGCCTTCGAGGATGTGCGACGTGATGAGGGCGACCGCCTCGGGGTGGTTCAGTCTGAGCCCGCGGGCCCGTCGCTTCTCGGCCACGTCGGCGGCCACATGGATCAGCAGCCTCTCTTGCTCGTGCGGGGTCAGTTGCACGGCGTCCCACCTCACAGTCCTCGCTCCGGACCGTGCGGGGTCCGGTGGCCGCAGCCACCAAAACCCCTGGTGGCATGGATGGGCACGCTAGTTGGCCGTCGTTTCAAGGACGTTAACCCGGCTGTGATCCACTCATGACCGACGTGGACGCTCCTGGGCCGTCGTCGGGGCCGCCGCCCGGGACGAGGCCGTGGCTGCGACCGTATACGGCGCGATGGCCGCCTGCCCTGCGGCGCGGCCGTCGCCGTCGCAGGGGCCCTACGAGGCGCCGTGCCCCCGGTGCTCGGCCGCGATGCCGAAGCGCTGGCGCTCACGCGGGGCGGACGCGACCTCGCGGACGCTGGAGAGGGAGCTGACCACCTGTTCCTCGGCGGACTCCGGGAGTTCCTCGAGCCGCTCCAGGTCGGCGGCGGAGACCAGGGCGACGAGGGGCTTGCCGTGTCGCGTCACGACGACGCGCTCGCCTCCGTACACCACCCGGTTGATCAGATCGGCGAGCTCAGCCCTGGCTTGCGTCACCGGAATCTCGTAGGCCATGCCCACCAGCTTAGACCGGGCCCCCGGCACCCCCGCAGAGCGGACGATCTCGTCCGGCTCCACCGAAAGCGTTCCGTTCGCACGACCGAGCGGCCGTCTCCACCGGCGGCACACGGGATTTTCGCTGTCAGCCGAGCAGTCTTCCCGGACTCTGTACGTCCTGTACATTTTTTACAGAATCCCTCAGAGGAGGCGCGTGCCATGAATGAACCGTCCGCCCGTCATGTCCTGCCCGAGTTCACCGAGCCGACGAGCATGGGGCACCGGACCCTGGATCCGTACTCGAAGCTGCTCGACGAGCGGATCGTGTTCCTGGGGACGCCGATCGACGACACCTCGGCGAACGACGTGATGGCGCAGTTCATGCACCTCGAATACCTGGCGCCGGACCAGGACATCGCGCTGTACATCAACTCTCCCGGCGGCTCGTTCAGCGCGATGACGGCGATCTACGACACGATGCAGTTCGTCAGCTGCGACGTGGAGACCACCTGCCTGGGGCAGGCCGCGTCGGCCGCCGCCGTGCTCCTGGCCGGCGGCACGCCGGGCAAGCGGTTCGCGCTGCCGGGGGCCCGGGTGCTGATCCACCAGCCGTCACTTGCCGAGCCGGTACAGGGACAGGCGAGCGATCTGGCCCTCCAGGCCGAGGAGTTGATGCGCACTCGCAGGCTGCTGGAGGACATGCTCGTACGGCACACGGGGCAGAGTCCTGAACAAGTCGCCGCCGACATCGAGCGGGACAAGATCCTGGACGCACAGGCCGCGTTGGCGTACGGACTGGTGGACGGGATCATCCCCAGCCGCAAGACCTCGCGCACCGCGCCCGGTGCGAGGAACGCCACACCCGACGCGAGGTGATCCGCCGATGGTGCCCGAACTGCCCCCGCTGCCTGCGCTGACGCGAGCCGAGGCCGAGTTGATCGACCGTTACCTCGACGTGGTCGACCTGCTCGGCCGTATCAACCCGGCCAGGCCCGGAGACACCTACCGCGGGCTGCGCGCCGCCCAGGCGCTGGTCGCCAAGGCCGGCGAGCTGCGGGACGCCCTCGCGCTGATGCACCAGCGCGGCGAGAGCGAGGTGCACGCGCCGACGCTGGCACAGGCCCTGCGCGTCCTCGACGGCGAGCGACGGGCGGCCCGCGTCACTCTGCCGCCCGACGCCGACAATTGACACATCCACACCCGGGCCGCCGTGCGCGCCGAGTCGACGAGGCGTCCGGCCCGGGGTTCAAACGGACCAGATGGAGTACCCCCTGATGGAGTAGTCACAGGTCCCTTCGAGGAACCCGAAAAGTTGCGCAACGCGCGTAGCGGAAAGGCGGAATAAGACGCTCCGGTGCAGGTACGAGCGTCGTAGGTGTCCCCAACATCGCCCGAACAGAGGGTCGTCCACCCGAACGGGTGAGTGGTGAGTAACCCCACAAATCGCCGGTTCCGCTCGGATTTTCTGACTGCCATGCGTGAAGATCCCTTCCGACGACAAGCCCCCGCCACAGCGGCGGGGCGGTCCGGGCGGACGCCGAGTCCTGCCGCTGCCCGGATGACCGGTCGACAGAAGTGCATCGGCAGGAGTGGAGGACCCAGCAAGACGGGTCGCCGGAGAGATCCGGGCGGTCCTTGGGGTGAAGCCGCGCAAGCGGCCGGGCTACTTCGCCAGCCCGAATCCGACAGGTCATCCTTCACAGGCGGCTGACGAAGGGTTGCGCATGACTGCGCTCAATCGTGTCCCGTCGATGTGGACCCGGGCCGGTACGGCCTCGGCCCTCACTCTCGCCGCCGTGGGCGGCAGCCTTGTGGTTCCTGGCGTCGCATCCGACGCCGAAGCGGCCACCTTGGCGACGAAGGCACTTCAGGTCGCGGCTTCCAAGAAGGGCTCCCCGTACCAGTACGGCGCCGCCGGGCCACGCCGCTTCGACTGCTCCGGGCTCACGCTCTACTCGTACAAGAAGGCGGGCAAGACGCTGCCTCGTACGGCCGCGGCGCAGTACAACAAGACGCACCACATCTCCGCGTCCCACCGCAAGGCCGGAGACCTGGTGTTCTTCCACTCGGGCCGGAACGTGTACCACGTCGGCATCTACGCCGGGAAGGGAAAGATCTGGCACTCCCCGAAGACCGGGGAGGTCGTGAAGCTGCAGAAGATCTGGACGAAGAGCGTCTGGTACGGCCGGGTCAGCTGACCTGCCCGAGGGGGTGCCGCCGGCCGGCACCCCCTCGGGGTCCCACCCCCCGGGGGCGTGAAAAGCGGACGGACCGGTTACTCGTTCACCATGGCTGAACGACCTCCCCCCGAGGAACGGAACGAGACGCCCCTCGAGCGTGCCGATCGCAACTTCGGCGAGCTGCTCCAGGAGCTGCGCGTCACGCAGACCGGTGTGCAGATCCTCTTCGCTTTCCTGCTGACACTGGCGTTCACCCCGCGCTTCCCGTCCCTCGACACGGTGCAGCGCGCCACGTACGTCACCACGCTCCTGCTGGCCGTGGTGGCCGCCGCGCTCTTCACGGCGCCGGCCGCACTGCACAGGTCGCTGTTCCGGCAGGGCGCGAAGCCGACCATCGTGCGGGTCTCCTCCGTCCTGGCCACGATCGGGATGGGCGTGCTCATGGTGGCGCTGACGGGATCGGTGCTGCTCGTCGTGGACGTGGCACTGGGACGCGCCGCCGGGATCGCCTCGGGCGCGGGCACCCTGCTCGTCTGCGTGGCGCTGTGGGGCGTCCTGCCCCGCGTGGTGCAACGTACGGTCGTCAGCGCGGCAACGGCTCCGAAAGAAGCACCGGACCGAGAACCGTGAGCGCGCTCCCCGTGACCGCCTCCAGGGCGCGGCCCGCGCGGCCGCCGGCCGAGCCGGTCCACGAGCAGCGCCACGCCGGCAGCCACACCAGGGCGAGGACGACCACGATCACCGCCGGCGGCAGAGGTCGGTACGACGCTGCTGGTGCGATCCCGTCGCGGGGCGCGGCCGACGGACGCGGGTGAGCTGCTCGTGGTCCGGGCGTGCCGGATCCTCGACGTACTGGAGCAGGCCCGGCACGAACTCGCGGGCGGCACCCTGCGGCTCGGCACCTTCCAGACGGCGGGCCGAGGCCTTCCGGGCCCTGCTGCGCGGCGCCTTCGGACACGCCGGGCAGCGCAGACACGACAACTGAGCCGCTCCTCAGGGCTCTTGCGGGCCGCCGGCCGTCACCGGCTGGGCCGGCACCGTCCAGGGCAGCTCGATGGCGACCGTCTTGCCGCCCTCGCGGGTGGGCCGGACGACGAGTCTGCCGCCGCATTCGGCGGTCAGCCAGCGGATGATCACCATGCCGCGCCCGTTGTCCTGCTGGACGGCGGCAGGAAGACGTTTCGGAAAGCGCGGATGGCTGTCGGTGACGCCGATCCGCAGGTGTTCGTCTCGGTCGAGCCGGACGTCCACGGTGAAGGTGGGCGACTGCCCGAACGTGTGCTGGACGGCGTTGGTGGCTAGTTCTGACACGATCAGGCGTACGGTGTCCGCGACTTCCGCGTCGCACGGCAGGCCCCATTCGGCCAGCACATCGGCGACGAAATTCCGGGCCGCGGAGACCGAGGCGGGATCGCTCGGCAGAGTGACGGATGCTTCCTGGTGATCTGCCATGGCGACGTCGTCCCTTTCCCACGGGACCGGAGTCCGACACGGAGCGGATGGTTCGAGGTACGGTCCCGGACTGGTGCTTCGCGCCAGACTGCCATCACTGGGCCGGTCACGGGTGCGATCCACCGAGATATGCATATATCTGTCGCTCGATGCGGTGAACTCTGCGACGGCGGAGCTTATTTGGGCGGCCCGGAAGGAGTAAGGAGTACGGCCATGCAGCACGGTCCCGCGGTGCGCCGCCGCAAGCTCGGCGCCGAACTGCGCGCGCTGCGCGCCGGTGTGGGCCTCACCAGTGGTGAGGCGGCCCGTCTCGTCGGCTGGCACCAGTCGAAGGTGAGCCGGATCGAGACCGGTGTCAGTGGGGTGAAACCGGCCGACGTGGAGCGCCTGTTGGACGCCTACGCCGTCGCGGAGCCCGAGTTACGGGAGCTCCTGGTCGGCCTCGCGGGCTCCGAGGGCAACGGGCGCCACCACTGGTGGCACGCCTACCGCGGGGTCCTGCCGCCCGCGTACCGCGACTTCATCAGTCTGGAGTCCCAGGCCAGCGGGATGCGCACGCTGGAGACCTCGGTGGTACCCGGACTGCTCCAAACACCCGAGTACGCGCGGGAGGTGACCCGGGTCGCCGTCGGCGGCCTGGAGGACGACAAGCTCGACGCGCTCGTCGAGGTGCGCCTCGCCCGGCAGGACGTCCTGCGTTCGAATCCGCCGCTGGAACTGACCGCGGTCCTGGACGAGGCCGTGTTAAAACGCGAGGTCGGCGGCCCGGAGGTGATGGCTCGGCAACTGAAGCGCCTGCGGGAGGCCGCCGCCCTGCCTCAAGTGCGGCTTCAGGTACTGCCGTTCGCCGCGGGGGCCCATATCGGCGTCACCGGGCCTTTCGTTATCTTCTCATTTCCGAACACAACTGATCTGGATGTGGTTGTTCTCGACCACTTGACGAGTAGCCTCTATCTCGAACGGAAAGAAGACCTTCAGGCCTACACCGAGGCCTTCAACGCCCTTCAGTTCCACGCCCTTTCGCCCGAGGACTCGTTGGACTACATCGCCGGGATAGGTGACGGCGCGTAAGGAGGCACCCCCATGACTGCACTGCCTCGGTACGTACGTTCCAGTACTTCACTCCGCGAGGTGCGATGGCTGCGCAGCAGCCGCAGTACGGGAATGAACAACTGCGTCGAGACGGCCCGACCCGGCCCAGGGCCCTGGGCCGGACTGGTCGCGGTGCGCGATTCCAAGAACAAGGCGGGCCCCGCCCTGCTGTTCACTCCCGCCAGTTGGGAGGGCTTTGTCGCCGGACTGAGCTGATCACGCCGACAGCGTGCTCGATCTGCGCGTCGGTGAGGTCCGCGCGGGCGGTCAGCCGCAGCCGTGAGATGCCGTCCGGCACGGACGGGGGGCGGAAGCAGCCGACGGCGAGTCCCGCCTCGCGGCAGTCGGCGGCCCACCGCACGGCCTGTTCGGGGGACGGCGCGCGCACGGAGACCACGGCGGCGTCCGGTCGTACGGCTTCCAGGCCCTCGGCGGTCAGCCGGGTGTGCAGCGCCGTCGCCACCTCACGGGCCCGGGCGGCGCGCTCCGGCTCACGGCGCAGCAGCCTGAGCGCCGCGAGGGCCGCGCCCGCCGCCGCGGGCGCGAGACCGGTGTCGAAGATGAAGGTGCGCGCCGCGTTGACCAGGTGGTCGATGACCGCGGCGGGGCCCAGGACGGCGCCGCCCTGGCTGCCGAACGACTTGGAGAGCGTGGCGGTCACGACCACGTCCGGGGCGCCCGCGAGCCCCGCGGCCTGCGGGGCGCCCCGGCCGCCGTCGCCCAGGACGCCCAGCCCGTGCGCATCGTCGACCAGCAGCGCCGCGCCGTGCTCGCGGCAGGCGGTGGCGAGTTCGGTCAGCGGGGCCGCGTCGCCGTCCACCGAGAAGACCGTGTCGGACACGGCGACGGCGGGACCCTCGTGCGTGCCCAGCGCCTTGCGCACGGCTTCGGGGTCGGCGTGCGCCACGACCTGGGTCGCACCCCGGGCGAGCCGGCAGCCGTCGATGAGGGAGGCGTGGTTGCCCGCGTCCGAGACGACCAGCGAGCCGTGCGGCGCGAGCGTGGTCACTGCGGCGAGGTTGGCCGCGTAGCCGGAGGAGAGGACGAGCGCGGACTCGAAGCCGCAGAAGTCGGCAAGCTCGCGTTCGAGTTCGCCGTGAAGTTCGGTCGTGCCGGAGACGAGCCGCGAGCCGGTCGCGCCGGCGCCCCAGCGGCGGGCGGCCGCCGCGGCGGCCTCCGTGATCTCGGGGTGGCGGGCCAGCCCGAGGTAGTCGTTGCTCGCCAGATCGAGAAGGGGTGAGTCGGCGGCGCGGGGGCGCAGGGTACGGACGAGTCCGGCCTGGCGACGCTGGTACGCCTGCTCGTCGATCCACGCGAACGGCGATCCGGCCATGCTGGTGCCTCCGGGCCCTGGGAGTGGTCGTGAGGGGTCGTGAAGGTGGTCGTTTTGTAGGCAGTGCACAGACCCTAGCGGGACGACGCGGCGCCCATGATGTGGCAATACCCACACGTCGAACCGTCTCTGTTGTGCAAACTCTCCTTGGCCGCAGCGGCTCGCATACGTCAGGATCGGATCTCATGGACCTGCTGAACACGCTGGTGGACAAGGGGCTTCGGCGCGAGCTGCCGACCCGTGACGAGGCGCTGGCCGTGCTGGCCACGTCCGACGACGACGTGCTCGACGTGGTGGCCGCTGCCGGAAAAGTCCGCCGGCACTGGTTCGGCCGTCGAGTGAAACTCAACTATCTGGTCAATCTGAAGTCCGGTCTGTGCCCCGAGGACTGCTCGTACTGCTCGCAGCGCCTCGGTTCCAAGGCCGACATCCTCAAGTACACCTGGCTCAAGCCCGACCAGGCCTCGCAGGCCGCGGCGGCCGGGCTCGCCGGGGGCGCCAAGCGGGTCTGCCTGGTGGCCAGCGGCCGCGGTCCGACGGACCGTGACGTGGACCGGGTCTCCGACACCATCAAGGCGATCAAGGACCAGAACGAGAACG
Source organism: Streptomyces sp. NPDC007095 (assembly GCF_040634475.1). Lineage (NCBI taxonomy): Bacteria > Bacillati > Actinomycetota > Actinomycetes > Kitasatosporales > Streptomycetaceae > Streptomyces > Streptomyces sp. NPDC007095. The sequence goes on along the minus strand of NZ_JBEYFS010000036.1, from coordinate 4,495 downwards.
TCGAGGTGTGCGCCTGCCTCGGCCTGCTCTCCGACGGCCAGGCCGAGCGGCTGCGCGAGGCGGGCGCGGACGCCTACAACCACAACCTGAACACGTCCGAGGGGACGTACGGGGACATCACGACCACGCACACGTACGCCGACCGGGTGGACACGGTCCAGAAGGCGCACGCGGCCGGCCTGTCGGCCTGCTCGGGTCTGATCGCGGGCATGGGCGAGTCGGACGAGGACCTCGTCGACGTCGTCTACTCGCTGCGCGAGCTCGACCCGGACTCCGTTCCGGTGAACTTCCTGATCCCCTTCGAGGGCACCCCGCTCGCCAAGGAGTGGAACCTCACCCCGCAGCGGTGCCTGCGCATCCTGGCCATGGTCCGTTTCGTCTGCCCGGACGTGGAGGTCCGCATCGCGGGCGGCCGCGAGGTCCACCTCCGGACGATGCAGCCGCTCGCCCTGAACCTGGCCAACTCGATCTTCCTCGGCGACTACCTCACCAGCGAGGGCCAGGCGGGCAAGGCCGACCTGGAGATGATCGCGGACGCCGGGTTCGAGGTGGAGGGCGCGGGCGAGGTGACCCTGCCGGAGCACCGCGTGACGGCGGGCGGAGGCTGCGGTGCCCACGCCGAGGCCGGGTGCGGCTCGCACGCGGACGCCGGGTGCGGCTCGCACGAGGGCGGCGGCGTCTGCGGTTCCGTGCGGGTGCAGGCCAAGGAGGAGCAGCCCTCCGAGGCGCGTACGGATCTCGTCGCCGTACGCCGCCGAGGTGCCGGAACGGACCTCGCCCCCAATGCCTGACCGGTCCGAGCCGTCCACGCTGCCCGTGCGCGACCTGCTGGAGCTGGACCGGCGGCACGTCTGGCATCCGTACGGCCCCATGCCCGGCCGCCAGGAGCCGCTCGTCGTGGAGTCGGCGAGCGGCGTACGGCTGCGACTGGCGGACGGCTCGGGCGAACTGGTCGACGGCATGTCGTCCTGGTGGTCGGCCATCCACGGCTACAACCACCCGGTCCTCAACGACGCGGCGCGCGACCAGCTGGAGCGCATGAGCCATGTCATGTTCGGCGGGCTCACGCACGAGCCCGCCGTACGGCTGGCGAAGCGCCTGGTCGACATCACGCCCGAGGGCCTGGAGCACGTCTTTCTCGCCGACTCCGGCTCGGTGTCGGTCGAGGTCGCCGTCAAGATGTGCCTCCAGCACTGGCGCTCGCTCGGCCGCCCGGGCAAGCAGCGGCTGCTGACCTGGCGCGGCGGTTACCACGGGGACACCTGGCAGCCGATGTCGGTGTGCGACCCCGAGGGCGGGATGCACGAGCTGTGGCAGGGCGTGCTCCAGCGCCAGGTGTTCGCCGACGCCCCGCCGGTCGAGTACGAGGAGTCGTACGCCGACCATCTGCGCGAGCTGATCGGGCGGCATGCCGACGAGCTCGCCGCGGTGATCGTGGAGCCGGTCGTACAGGGCGCGGGCGGGATGCGGTTCCACTCCCCCGCGCATCTGCGGGTGCTGCGGGAGGCGTGCGACGCGCACGACGTGCTTCTCGTCCTCGACGAGATCGCGACCGGCTTCGGCCGTACGGGCGCTCTGTTCGCCGCGGAGCACGCCGGCGTCACGCCGGACGTGATGTGCGTCGGCAAGGCGCTGACCGGCGGCTATATGACGATGGCGGCGACACTGTGCACGGCGCGGGTGGCCGAGGGCATCTCACGCGGTGAGGTCCCGGTCCTGGCTCACGGCCCGACCTTCATGGGCAATCCGCTGGCCGCCGCGGTGGCCTGCGCCTCGATCGACCTGCTGCTCGGACAGGACTGGCAGACCGAGGTCAAGCGGATCGAGACGGGTCTGCGGGACGGGCTGGCGGAGGCGTCCTCGCTGCCGGGTGTCCGGGACGTACGTGTCCTGGGCGCGATCGGCGTCGTCCAGCTCGACCACGAGGTCGACATGAGGGCGGCCACGGCGGCGGCCGTGCGCGAGGGCGTGTGGCTGCGCCCGTTCCGCGACCTCGTGTACACGATGCCGCCGTACGTCACGGGTGACGCGGACTTGGCACGGATCGCGCGCGCGGTGTGCGCGGCGGCGCGGGAGGGATGACATGGCGGTTCTGGTGATCACGGGGACGGGCACGGAGGTCGGCAAGACGGTCACGACGGCCGCCGTCGCCGCCACGGCCGTCGCGGCCGGACGCTCCGTGGCCGTCCTCAAGCCGGCGCAGACGGGTGTACGCCCGCACGAGCGCGGGGACGCCGACGAGGTGGCCCGGCTCGCGGGCACCGTGACGACGCTCGAACTCGCCCGCTATCCGGAGCCGCTGGCCCCCGCGACGGCCGCGCGGCGGGCCTCCCTGCCCCCGGTGCGCCCGGTCGCGGTGGCGGAGGCGGCGGCGAAACTGGCCACCGAGCACGACCTCGTGCTGGTCGAGGGAGCGGGCGGTCTCCTCGTCCGCTTCGACGACGAGGGCGGCACGCTGGCGGACGCGGCGAGCCTGCTGAACGCGCCGGTGCTGGTGGTGGCATCAGCGGGCCTCGGCACCCTGAACACCACCGAGCTGACGGCTCGTGAACTACGGCGCCGTGGCCTTGACTTGGCGGGAATCGTCATCGGCAGCTGGCCCGACTCCCCCGACCTGGCATCGTGTTGCAACCTCGCGGACCTGCCCCTCGTGGCCGAAGCCCCGCTGCTGGGTGCGCTGCCCGCGGGGGCCGGTGCCTACGACGTCACCGACTTCCGTGCAGACGCGCCGAGCTGGCTGGCGCCACGGCTCGGGGGAAGCTGGGATACGCGCACTTTCCATGCGACGCAGGCAGCAGGCGCCCCCTAGGTCCTGTCGTCAAATTCCCGTCGTCCACCCGGAGGGCGGGCCCTGCGGCGTCAGGTGCGTGCTCTCGGCGTGCCGGGCACAGGCTCTCGTACTGGACGTACTTGGATCTGTGCCTGGTGCGGTGAGAGTGCGTGCATGGCGTCGCAGGGCAGACGGGAATTTGACGACAGGGCCTAGGGGCGCGGGGAGCTGCGCGCCCAGCCACAACCGCCCCGCGGCCGGCCAACGACGCCAACCGTCCCTCACCCCTCCCCCAACAACCGCACCAACTCGATCCGCGACCGGATCCCCAACCGCGCGAACACCCCCCGCAGATGGTGATCAATCGTCCGCGGACTGAGCAGCAACCGCGCCGCGATCTCCCGGTTGGTGGCCCCGTCGGCCGCCATGCGCGCGACCATCAACTGCTGCGCGGTGAGGCGGGCGACGAGGTCGTCGGCGCCCCGCGCCGGGGAGACGGGCTCTCCCAGGACACGGAGTTCGGTCCGAGCCGCCGCCGCACACTGGGGCGAACCGAAGTGCTCGAACGCCTCCAGGGCGCTGTGCAGCCGGTCGCGAGCCTCCGTCCGGTGCCGCAGTCGCCGTAGCGCACCGCCGAACAGCAGCTCCGTGCGGGCGCGTTCGAAGTCACGGGTGCCCGAGGCGTGCAGGTCGAGGGCGGTGCGGTAGTGCTCGACGGCCTCCGAGCCGGAGGCGAGCAGGGCCCGGCAGCGGGCGCTGAGCGCCAGGTCGTCGGGGCTGCGCACGGTACGCGCCCAGCGGTCGTAGTCGGCGTGGGCGGCCCGGGCGACCCGCGTGTCGCCGGTGCGGACGGCGGCCTCGACGTAGTGCGGTGTGGCGATGTGACGGATGGCCCGGTGCCCGTGCCCGGGGCCGAATCCGGCGAGGGCGCGCAGCCGGGCCGCGGAGGCGGCGAAGCGGCCGGTGTTCAGGTCGAGGAAGGCGAGCGCGAACAGGGCCAGCGCGGCGGGCAGGCCGAGCCCGCGTGCGAGGGCGTAGGAGCGGGCGGCCTCGGCGCGCTCCCGGCAGACGTCCTCGTCGCCGGTGACCGCGGCGAACATCGCGAGGGCCGCCTGCAGATGGCAGGCCCCGTTGTCCTGGCCGGTGGTGTACGCCTGGCGAAGGGCCTCCAGGGTGGCGGCCTCGGCGGCCCGTGGCCGACCGGTCCAGAAGTCGGCGTACGCCCGGAACTCCATGGCCTGGGGAACGCTGACCCCGTCTCCCCCGGCCCGGGCGGAGGCGGCGGCACGGACGGTGGCGGTGGCGGCCGCGGTGTGGTCGCCGAGCATGAGTGCCGCGATCCCGGAGTGGATCAGCAGGGTGGGGTCACCCCCGGGACCGCAGCGCCCGGCCGCGGCCTTCAGCAGATCGCGCGCGTCGTCGTACCTGCCCTCGAACGCCGCGGCCAGCCCGCCCAGCGTGCCGGGCGGCACGATCCCGAGCCGGTCGGCGACGGCCGCCGCCTCCCGGCATCGGCGCAGGTCTCCGGTGTAGATCGCGGCTTCGGTGGCGCGGGCGAGGAGGTGGACGGCGGCGTGGTGGGGGTGGTCCGTACGGGCTGGCCCCGGTCCGTCGTCGGCGTAGCGCACCGCGGCTGTCAGCAGCGCGTCGAACGCGTCCGTCGCATTGCCCGCGCGCAGCGCGAGCAGACCGGCCATGGCGTCGTCGTCGGTGGCGGCCACGAGC